>CACONS010000005.1:0-55000 GCA_902628645.1 uncultured Alphaproteobacteria bacterium
CTAAACTTGATCACGTCAAAAAAGAATTAGATTTTCTTCAAAAAACATTAATGACTTATGTTAAACAAGAAGAAATAAATAATTATTTAGAAAATTTAATAAACATTAATTCTAAACTTTGGAATATAGAAGACGATATTAGAGAGTGCGAAAGAAAAAAAATATTTGATCAAATATTTATTGATCTAGCTAGAAGTGTCTATTTTACCAATGATGAAAGAGCAAAAGTAAAAAATGATATAAATAAAACCTTTGGCTCTGAATTAGTGGAGGTAAAATCTTATGAGGAATATTAATTAATAAATTCTTGAAACGCTTTTTGAAACAAGAGAAACTAATTTTTCTTTGTAAATATTATCTTTAAATATATCAACTGAGTCTACAGCTACATTTGAAAAATGATTTGCTCTTGTAAGAGTATCTTCAATACATTGATATTTATTAATTATTTCTAACGCCATTTCAAAATCATCATCATTTTGATTAAGATCAGATATTGTTCTTTTCCAAAACTTTTTTTCTTTATCATTTGATCGTCCGTAAGCTAATATTATTGGAAGAGTAATTTTACCTTCTTTAAAATCATCACCAGTATTTTTCCCTAATATTTTTTTGTTTGAAGAATAATCAATGGCATCGTCAATTAATTGAAAAGTCATGCCAAAGTTTGTTCCAAATGATTTTAATGCATTAACCTCGGCTTCAGTTCCAAGAGCACTAATTGATCCAACTTGACATGCTGCACTAAATAAAGAGGCAGTCTTTGCATTTACAACTTCAAAATAAATATTTTCATTTATTTCTAAATTTTTATCATTAGCAAGTTCTAAAACCTCACCTTCAGAAATTATAACACTAGTATCAGCTAATATCTTTAATGTTTCAGTGTTGCCATATTTTGTCATTAATTGAAAAGCTCTACTAAATAAAAAATCACCAACTAATACACTTGTTTTATTTTTCCATTTCTCATTTGCAGTTGGTTTTCCTCTTCTTTGTTTACTTTCATCTATTACATCATCATGTAATAGTGTTGCTGTGTGAATAAATTCTACTGCTGCAGATAGACCGATATGATTCATTTTATTTTTAATTTCACTAGTTCCATTTCTTGTCATATGAAAACTTGAAACAGTTAAAAGAGGTCGTAATCTTTTTCCACCTGATAGGATAAGATATTTTCCAACTTCATGGATTAAAGGAACATTACTATCTAATTTATCAAGGATTATGGTATTTACGGATACTAGATCTTCTTTGCAAAGATCTGTTAATTCTTTGATTTCATCTTCAAATGCAAAATCTTTTTTTCTTAGTGGAAGAACATTATCCATATTTTTAAACTATTAGAATATTATGTTAATTCATTAACTTAATTGACGCACTTAAACTCAAATTACCAAAATTACAAACAAATGCTACATAACGCTTTAAGAAAAGATTAACATTTGTTATTAGATATTATGTTTAAAAGGTTATTTTCAAAGAGTACTACAATACCGGTTTTACGTTTATCTGGCATTATATCATCACAATCAGGCTTAACAGGCTCTGGTTTAGCAATAAATAATTTAGAAAAATTAATTGATAAGTTATTTGCTGATAAAAAATCTCCTGTTGTATGTTTGGTCATTAATTCACCTGGAGGTTCTCCTACACAATCCTCTTTAATTGCAAAAAGGATCATTGATTTAGCAAAGGAAAAAAATAAAAAAGTTTTAGCATTCGTTGAAGATGTTGCAGCTTCTGGTGGTTATTGGTTAGCATGTGCTGCCGATGAGATATATATTGATCAAAATTCTGTTATTGGATCAATTGGTGTTATTTCACCAGGTTTTGGTTTTGTTGATCTTTTAAAAAAAATTGGAATTGAAAGAAGAGTTTATACATCTGGAAAAAGTAAAAGTTTTCTTGATCCTTTCAAAGAAGAAAAACAAGAAGATATTGATAGATTAAAAAATATTCAAGAACAAATTCATGATAATTTTATTAATTATGTAAAAGATAGAAGAAGTTCAAAGCTTGATCAGAATAAATTAGATGATATCTTCTCCGGTTTATTTTGGGTTGGTAACAAAGCTATCGATTTAGGTTTAGCAGATGGTATTGGCGCATTAAAACCAATTTTAGAAGAAAAGTTTGGAAAAAAAATTAAAATTAAAATGATCAGTCAAAAAAAATCTTTTTTACAACGTAGGTTTTCTTCTTCAATATTTAATTCTGATGAAATTTTAAATAAAATTGAAGAACGAATTATGTTTTCTAGGTTTGGTCTGTGATGAAATTTCTAGTTTTATTTGTAATTTTAGCTTCTATTTTATTATTTTTAAGGTTTAAGAAAAAAAAACAAGACAAATTCACTAATAATAAAGTAAATAATGACTCAATAATCGATTTAGAGAAAGATCCAAGAACGAAAGAATATAAACCAAAAGATTAAGAGTTATATGACCGCACAAACAATGGAAGAGTTAGTTTCTCTCTGTAAAAGAAGAGGTTTTTTATTTCAATCAAATGATATTTATGGTGGTATCAAAGGTTTATATGATTATGGACCAATGGGAGTTGAGTTCAAAAATAATCTTAAACAAGCTTGGTGGAAATCAATGGTATATGAAAGAGATGATACCGAAGGCTTAGATGCCTCAATTTTAAGTTCCCCAGTAGTTCTAAAACATTCAGGCCATGAAGATACTTTTACTGATCCTCTAGTTGATTGTCGTTCATGTAAATCAAGGTGGAGAGCAGATCAATTATTAGAAGATAATAAATGCCCAAATTGTAAATCGGAAGATCTTACCGAGCCAAGACCTTTTAATTTAATGTTTAAAACTGCAATTGGTCCAGTAGATGATGGTTCGTCATTCGCATATTTAAGACCAGAAACGTGTCAGCAAATTTTTACCAATTTTAAAAATATATTAGACTCAACGTCTAGAACTGTTCCTTTTGGTATCGCACAAATGGGAAAAGCATTTAGAAATGAAATAACACCTCGAAATTTTATCTTTAGAGTTAGAGAGTTTGAACAGATGGAATTAGAGTTTTTTGTTAAACCAGGTACCGATGACCAATGGCATGAATACTGGATAAATAAGAGAATAGAATGGTGGGTTAATCAAGGAATAAAAAAAGAAAATTTAAAAAAAATTGAAGTAGAAAAAAATGAATTAGCTCACTACTCAAAAAGAACTGTTGATATTAATTATGTGTTTCCTCATGGGGAAGAGGAACTTGAAGGAGTAGCTAATAGAACTGATTTTGACTTAGGTTCTCATACTAAAAATCAAAATGATTTTAAAATTACATCGGAAGTTATGAAAAATTCTTCTTCAACTACGAAACTAGCTGTTCAAGATATAGAAGAAAAAAAATGGTATATTCCTTATGTTATTGAGCCATCAGCTGGGGTTGATAGAGGAGTTCTTGCTTTATTAAATGAAGCTTATCGTGAAGAAAATGTAGATAAAGATAATAAAAGAATCCTTTTATCTCTTAAACCTCATCTTTCACCTATTAAAGCTGCTGTAATTCCTCTTAAAAAGAATAATGACGAATTAGTTAATTTATCTAAAGAAATAAAATCTAATCTGCAAAAATTAGGATTAGGCAGAGTTGTTTTAGAAAATTCAGGAAATATTGGTAAGAATTATAGAAGACACGATGAAATTGGAACGCCAATTTGTTTAACTGTAGATTTTGAAACTCTAGAAGATAACAGTGTTACTGTAAGAGATAGAGATACCATGAAACAGGAAAGAGTTTCTATCGAAAATTTATCCCAATATTACAAAAAATATTTCAATTAATAAAATTGTATGAAAAAAGTAAGTGATATTCATGCAATAAAAATTATTTTTTTTATTACTGCTTGTTATGTAGGCTTATGGGCTATTAGAATCCCTACCATTAAGGATCAGCTTCAGACTGATTATGTTGGTGTGGGATATATTATGTTATCATTTGCAATTGGCTCAATTGTTGCAATGATTTTTGCAAATGCGCTTATTCTTAAAACATCAACCAAATCAATCTTAACGTGTACCTTGATTGCTGAGGGTTGTTTGTGGTTACCTGTACCGTTCATTCAAGAATTATGGCTTTTCATGGCTTTCTCATTTATTTTTGGTATGAGTTATGGCGCATTCGAAATAGCATGCAACGTTTATGCATCAAATTTAGAAGTTAGAGAAAAAAAATCTATGATGTCAGGTTTCCACGCCTTTTGGAGTCTTGGAGTTTTATTTGGCTCTCTAATTACAAGCTTTTTACTAGAATGGAATTATTCTTTTATTTTTAATATACTTTTGTATGTTATTATTCTTCTTCCTTCGAGCTTGTATTTTGTTCTTTGCTTAGAGTCGCAAGTTGAAACAAAATCAGAAGATTCAAGTAAAAAAAATATATTTTTTATTTGGCCATTGCTTATCTTTTTATTAGCTTTAATTGCAATGGCAAATGCTCTAACAGAAGGAAGTGTTGATGCGTGGGGAGCTCTCTATATGAGAGATTTTATTAAAGTTGATGGCTTCTATATTGGTTTAGCAACTCTAAGTTTTAATATTTTTATGGTTATTGGAAGATTCAGTGGTGATTGGGTGAGAGATAAAATTGGCGTTTTTCTTTTAATTCTCTTTTTGTTTTTATCGACGATTATAAGTTTAATAATTTTATCTAATTTCAGCAGTATTTATGCAGCTATTATTGGTTTTTCATTATTGGGTATAGGAGCATCCTCAATTGTTCCTATTGCATATAGTTTAGCTGGAAAAATTGATGGCATTGATAGTGGAGTAGGGATAACAATTATTTCAATAGCAGTCTATGGAACATTTATAGGAGCTCCAGCTTCATTAGGATTTATAGCAAACAACTATGGAATTAATAATATATTTGTTCCAATGCTAATAATTTTTATGATTTTAATAATTCCAGTTAGTTTTTACAGAAAAAAATTTTCAATTTAAAAAATCAAAAGATAATGAGTCATTTATTACTAAATTTTGATTATTATTTTTTAATTCGTTTACAAAATTAATATTTAATACCGCAAAAATATTTGAATTTGCTTTTGAGATTATTGTACCTATTTTTTTATTATCTACTATTAATTCATCTCCTGCTATCACATCACCATTTTTTAATTCTAAAGAATAAAGTTTTTTCTTTAGTAACCCGCGATATTTCATTCTTGCAGTAATTTCTTGACCAACATAACATCCCTTATTCCAATCAATGGCATTTAAATTATCAAAATTATTTTCTAACAACAAAGATTTATTTTCTAAAATATCAATTGGTGAATAAGGAGCTGTATTTTCAATTAAAATTTCATGATATTTTGTTTCATTAATTTCTTCAAAAATATCTTTTTCAATTAAAATTTCTTTATTTGTTATAAGTTTTTTACCTAAATTTATATTTCTAGGATCATTTAAAAAAATATTATATTCACCTTTATAATCAATATTGAATAATGAATAAGAATAGAGATTATTAATTTCTTTAATGTCTATATCAGAGCGAAGTTTGTAAATTTTAAGCCGTCCTAATAAATTTTTAAAAAATTTATCATTAGTTTCAAAAATATAGTTATCTTTTAAAGTAAATATAAAAAAATCTGCTAAAAATTTACCTTGTGGTGTTAATATACAAGAATAAATAATTTCTCCATCATTACATTTTTCAATATCATTAGTAATTAAATTCTGAATAAATGATTTACTGTCTTTTCCAGAAATCTCAAAAAATCTTGAATTCAAATGATGAAAAAAGTATTTATCTTTCATAATTATCCAAATATATATTGATTATTAAAAAAGTGTAACATTTCTGTGAAAATTCTCGTTATTTCGTCAAATCTAATTGGAGATACAATTCTCTCTACTGGAGTAATAAAATATTTTAGTGACAAAAATCCAGAAGCTAAATTTACATTTGTCATTGGTCCATCTGCTCAATCAATTTTTAAAAACTTTAAATCTTTAGAAGATATAATTACTGTTACCAAAAAAAAATATAATATGCATTGGTTTGATATAATTTCAAAATGTTATGGTAAGAAATGGGATATTATTATAGATTTTAGAAGTTCATTGTTATCTTTTTTTCTAAAACATAAGAAAAAATTTATTTTTAAAAAAAAATCTAAAATAAATCATGTCTATCAATTATCTGAATATTTCGGATTTGATTGCTCACAATTGTTTATAGAAACAAATAAAGAAGAAGAAGAGTTAGTTATGAAAAATTTATCTAATGATGTAAAATATTTTGTAGTATTCCCAGGTGGAAATTGGAAACCAAAAATTTGGAGTAGTAAAAATTATAATTCACTATTAGTCAAAATTTTATCTAAAAATTCAAATATTAAATTCATTTTAGTGGGCTCTAAGTCTGAAGAAGAAGTTTATTTGAAAGAAATAACAAAAAATATTGAAAGCAACAAAATAGTTAATTTATTCGGTGCATCTCTTACTCAAACTGCTGCATATATGAAAAAATCAAAATTATTTATAGGAAATGATTCAGGTTTGTCACACATGGCTTCAGCTGCAAAATTAAAGTCTATAGTATTATTCGGACCCACAAATGATAAAATTTATGGTCCATTTATGGAGAACTCTCAAGTTATAAGAACAAAAGAGAGTTATGAATATTTTAAAAGTATAAAGCTAAATAAGACAATATCATATATGGATTCAATAAGTGTTGAAAAGATTTATAATACATTAAAGGAAAACAATTATTGTGAGTAAAAATATTGAAATAATTCAGCCTGATGATTGGCATGTCCATTTTAGAGAAGGTGATATGTTAGAAATGGTCACTAATTTTTCCTCTAGAATTAATAATAGATGTGTAGCAATGCCAAATACAGAAATTCCAATTACAGATAAAAAAAAAGCATTAATTTATAAAGAGCTTTTAAAAAAAGCATCAAATCATAATTTTGAGCCTCTTATCCCTTGTTATCTAAGAGAAAATTTAGATTTAGATGATTTTAGAACTGGAATACAAAATAAAGTTTTTTTTGGATCAAAACTTTATCCTTCAAATGCCACTACAAACTCAAGTCATGGAGTGAGTGACATTTCAAAAGTTTTTAAATTTTTGGAGATTTTAGAAGAAGAAAAAAGTCCATTACTAATACACGGTGAAAAAGTAGCTGAAAATATTGATATATTTGATAGAGAAAAATATTTTATAGATGATGAATTAAGCATTATTAGAAAAAAATTTCCTTTTTTAAAAATTACACTTGAACATGTATCAACTTCATATGGAGTAAACTATGTGAAAGAAAATGAAAATATCTCCGGAACAATTACACCACACCACATGCTTTTAACAAAAAAGGATGTATTTCATGATAACTCTATTAATCCTCACCATTTTTGTATGCCTGTTGTTAAAAACGAAACAGATTTAATAGAATTAAGAAAAGCGGCTTGTCACAATAATTCTAAATTTTTTTTAGGTACAGACTCAGCTCCGCATCCAATTCAAGAAAAAAAACCAGATATGTCATCTAAGCCAGGAATATTTTCTTCCCCTTGTTCAATTGAATTATATGCAGAAATTTTTGATCAAGAAAATGCAATTGATAATTTAGAGATATTCTGTTCAATTAATGGAGCAAAACATTATAATTTTCCAATTAATGATAAAAAAATTAAATTAGAAAAAAAAGAATGGATTGTGTCAGAATTATCAAGTTATAAAGATATTCAGGTTAAGAATTTTTATGCAAATAAAAAAATTAATTGGAAAGTAGTCCATTAATCTTTATATAAATATTAATGTCATTAGGAACAAAAATTTATACTTGGCTAAACGGAAATTTAGTTGGTAGTGATGATTTAGGAAATAAGTATTATTGCAGTTCTAAAAATTTTAAAGATTTAAATGCAAAAAGATGGGTTATTTTTAATGGTGAAATAGAGGCATCAAATATTCCACCGCACTGGCATGCATGGCTTCACAAATCTATAGATAATCCTCCTCTTGATTATTCACATAAATATAAATGGCAAAAAAATCATAAGCCAAATATGACTGGCACTAGTGATGCATATTTTCCATCATCTCATCCTCTTTCAAAAAATTATGATCCAGAAAAAAAAGAAGAAGAATATAAATCTTGGAATCCTAATTAAGGTAACATTATTTTTTTTCCTGCCATCAACTGTTTCTGCTGAGACTATTGAAAAAAAGTATGCTTCTTTCAAGTTACTAAATAAGACTACTAATAAAGTTTCTACAAAAGATATTTTAGTTAGTTCTAAAATATCATGGGAGACTTTAAATATTGAAGTTCTGTATTGTGGTAGCACTCCTCCAACTGAAATTCCTGAAGATTATGTATTAATTGATGTTTATGATACATTAAATAATAAAAATACTAATATTTATAAAGGGTGGATGATTTCTTCTTCTCCTGATGTTACTCCTTTAGAAAATCCTATTTATGATCTCTGGTTAGTCGATTGTAGTAACGATAAAACTTCTTGAAAACTATCAATTTCCTTAAAAGAACTTTTAATATCTAAACTTTTCTTTAATTTATCTTCATAAGCTTTATTTTCTATTTCAAAGGCACCAAACTGAACTAAATGAGGATTAAAAAACTGTGAATCTAAAATAGAAAAATTATTTTTTTTTAATATTGCCAATAAATAAAGTAGACAAAACTTACTTGTGTTTGTCTTCAAACTAAACATACTTTCACCAAAAAAACATGATCCTATATGTAAACCATATAAACCTCCAATTAGTTTATCTTCTTCGTAACATTCAACACTATGACATTTACCTATTTTATGTAATTCAATATAAGTATCCAAAATAATTTCATTAATCCAAGTATCTTGATCTTTTCTTTTAACTTCTTTGCATAACTCTATAACTTTTGAAAAATTTTGATCTATTTTGAAAGTGTATTTAGTTTTTTTAAATTCACTAAAAAGTTTTTTTGGATAATGAAAATTTGAAATTGGAATAATAAATCTTAGTTTGGGTTTATAAAATTTTATTTCTTCAGAATACTTACTATCAGCCATGGGAAAGTAAGCATTTTTATATAATTCTATTAAGCTATTTAAATCAATTATCTTACTCAATTAAATTTGACATAAAATTAATATTGTAATTTCCTCTTTTAAATTCATCTGTTTGAATAATTTTTTGATGGAGTTGTATATTTGTATTTATTCCCATAATTACATACTCTTCTAGAGCTCTATTCATTTTCTTGAGAGCTTCTGATCTTGTTGCACCATAAGTAATTAGCTTACCGATCATACTATCATAATTGGATGGAATTGAGTATCCATCATATACAGCTGAGTCTACTCGAATACCAAGCCCCCCAGGTTGATGATATTGTGTTATTTTTCCTGGTGATGGTATAAAACTTTCTGGATGTTCTGCATTAATTCGACATTCAATCGAACTTCCTTTTAATTTTATATCTTCCTGTTTTATTGTAAGTTTTTCACCATTAGCGACAAGAATTTGTTCTTTAACGAGATCAATGCCGGTTACCATTTCTGTTACTGGGTGCTCAACCTGTAATCGAGTGTTCATTTCCATAAAATAAAATGCATCATTTTCATATAAAAATTCCAATGTACCAACACCTTCATATTGTATTTCTTTCATTGCTTTTCTACAAAGTTTAGAAATTTTATCTCTATTATCATTAGTTAGAATTGAACTTGGACTTTCCTCAATAAGTTTTTGATGTTTTCTTTGAATTGAACAATCTCTTTCACCAAGAGTAACTACATTTCCAAATGAATCACATAAAACTTGAATTTCGATATGTTTAGGAGATGTTAAGAATTTTTCTAAATAAACATTTTCATCGTTAAATGATTTTTTTGCTTCAATTTTTGCTTCCTTAATTGCCTTATCCAAATCATCATTTTCAGTTACAATTCTCATCCCTTTGCCACCACCACCACTAGCTGCCTTTACAATTATTGGATATTTTACTTTGTTAATAAATTCATCAATTTTAGCTTTATTGCTTAAATCATTAATTCCTTTTACTGTAGGTACGCCAGAGTCATCCATTATTTTTTTGGCATCAATTTTATTTCCCATCATTTTTATGTGTTCTGATCTTGGTCCAATAAACTTAATGTTATGTTCCTCAATTATTTCTGCAAATCTTTGATTTTCACTTAAAAAACCATATCCAGGATGTATAGCATCAACATCAGTTAATGTAGCAGCAGTTATAATTGCAGGAATATTTAAGTAGCTTGATTGAGCAGAAGCTGGTCCAACACAAATACTTTCATCAGCCATCCTTACATGCATCGCATTTTCATCAACATCTGAATGAATGGCAACTGTTTTTATACCCAGCTCTCTACACGCTCTAAGTACACGTAAAGCAATTTCACCTCTATTAGCAATAAGTATTTTTTTGAACATTATTCAAAAATTATAAGAGTATCACCATATTCGACAGGCTGGCTATTCAAAGCAACTATTTTTTTGATAATACCAGATCTAGGAGCCTTAATTTCATTAAATGTTTTCATAGCTTCAATTAGTAAAAGTGTATCTCCAGCTTTAACATGCTGCCCAACTTTTACGTAGGGTTGAGAATTAGGGTCAGCAGATAGATAAGCAACACCCACCATCGGAGATTTGACTATATTTTCTTCGTTTATAATTTCATTTGTATTTTCTACTTCACTAACTTCTATATTTCTATCAACTTTATGTATAGAAGTATTTTTTTCATCAAAGTTACTGGAACTAATTTCTATTTCATAATCCTTTTTTTTTATTTTAATTTTAGTAACATTATCAATTTTAGATTCTTTGATAATTAACTTAATGTTTTCTAAATCTGTCTTATCAATTTTAGTCATAATTATTTATAAATTAATTTGCTTATAGCTTCAATTCCTAGAAGGTAACTATTTCCTCCAAATCCACAAATTAACCCATCTACGCCTTCGGAAGTAATGCTTTTTTTCCTATATTCTTCTCTTGCATAAATATTAGATAGGTGAATTTCTATTTTAGGCTTGTTTATAGCTCTTAAAGAATCTAATATTGCTATTGAAGAATGAGTAAAAGCTGCTGGATTTATAATTAACCCATCATAATTATCATTTACATCATGAATTCTATCAATAATTTCTCCTTCATTATTTGATTGAAAAAAAGTCAGTTCTATTTTTTTTTCATGACATTTCTTTTCACAATCAGCCTTAATTTTGTCTAAACTTTCTTTACCATAAATATCATCTTCTCTATTACCCAGTAAATTCAAATTTGGACCATTAATTATAATAATTTTTTTCATTTATTTAAAATGTTTACTTAGTTTCAAATTTTGATTTTGATAATTAGACTTTATATCTTTTCCGTATACAACATTACTATTTTTGTTCAACTTTTCATATTTAATTCTTGCTATAGTTTGGCCATCCTCTAATAAAAAAGGAACTTCAGATGTTTTTACTTCTAAAACTGCATATGATCCTTTAGGTATGCCAAATCCTGGATCAAAAAAACCTGCGTAATGTGCTCTAAAATCTCCTATACCTGTATCATAAGGTATCATTTCTCCAGCCATGTTTGAAGGTATGATTACTTTTTCTTTAGATTTTAAGATATAAAATTTATTTCTTTCAATCAATAATGTCTTATTTTTAGTTTTTATTGGCTCCCAGAAATCATTAATTCTATGTGATTTAATATATGAAAATTTTAAAACAGGGGCATTTTTTTTTGCAACATAAGCATTAATTTTTGACCCTGATAAATCGACTGATAATTTAATACCATTATCAATTTTATCTTTAGTTACATTAATTTTTTTATTATCTCTCCTAATTTTCTTTAATTGATTGTCAGACATAAAATTATGTCTTTTATTAATAAGTCTTAATTGATTTAAGGTATTACCTTCCTTAAAAGAAATATTGAAAGATCGTGAAGTAATTTCAAGAAAAACTTCACCTTTGTAATTTTTAGGAATTTTTTCATATTCTTCTGCATAATCTACAATCGATCTACAAAATATATCTAATCTTCCTGTACTACTTTTTGGATTGCAGTGGCCAAAAATATTATTTTTGAGATGCAATATTTCATTAAGTTTTACAATATATGTTTTGTTTTTTTTAAAAATAAACTCTTTTTTTAAGTTTATTTTTTTAACAATTAGATTTTTTATTTTATCTCTTACTTTAGAATTACTAGATAGAAAACTATGTTTTATTTCATAACACTCTTCACTTAATGAAAGATCTATACTTGATGGTTGGATTTGAGTTTTTTTAATATTTTTATTTTGGATATAATTTTTTTTTATTAAGTCTACATAATCTTGATATACTAGTGAACCGATCATAAGATGTTTTTTTCTATCTGTATAATTAATTTCTTTAAATCTTTATTTTTTGTTTTTTTTAAAATCAACATTTCATTATAAAAATCTTCCTCATTTATTTCACTAATGTTTAAATAAAATTTAAAAAATTCAATCCATTCAGTTTTATTTAGACTTTTAGCTAAATCTAAATATTTTAGTAAGATATTTTTATTATTATAATATTTAAATAAAAGATTCTTATTATCATTAAATATCATATCTATTTCTTCTATCGATAAATTCTTTGTATCTGTATTTTCAAATACTCTTATTTCAGTATAAAAATTATTTGGATTTTTTTCTAAATTTTTTTTATAAAATCTAATAGCTTCATTAATGAAACCATAAGAAAATAAAATATCAGCCTTTGTTTCTAGTAAATAGTTGTTATTAATTTCTTGCTTAATTAATTTATTTAATTTTCCTAAAGACATTTTAAGATTTCCATCTCTAGCGTATTTTATTGATTCTGCATAAGTTTTATACGGTTCAGCTAAACTGCTGATAGTTTCAATATTATTATTATAGCCAATAAATTTAGCCTTAATGAAATTAAATCTTTTATTGTACTCAGAGTTGAAATTATGTGTTTTATTTTTTTTAAAATTATTGATTAATAAAATTCTGTCTTCAAAGTATGGATGTGTACTAATTCTTTGTTTATCTTTCGAAAAACCTTTTTCTAATAATTTTTGTTCTATTATATTTAATAGTTCAATTATTGATCTTGAATTTACATTAATTAAGTTCAGTGTTTTTAATGCGTATAAATCAGCTTCCATTTCCTGTTCTTTTGTAAATTGTATATATTGGTTTGATAATGCAGCGGAACTAACAACGCCACCCTGTAACAATTCTGGACTTTGAGTTATTAATGAGCCAGCAATGATAGATAGTAAACTTAAATTATTATATTTTTTAGAGTTATCTATCGTGTTTTTTCTTAATGAAATATGATTTAAGTCTACATGGCCAACTTCATGTGCCAAAACTGATAGAAGAGCAACATAGTCGTTACAGTATTGTATCAAGCCAGAGTTTATATGAATTGTATTTTGATTGTCTACAAATGCATTAATTTCATTATTATTATTTAATTTAACTTTTATATTTTTATTAATTTTATTTACTTTAATTATATCAAGTAATAGTTCATCAATAAATTCTTCAGTTTCATAATCTAATATCTGTGAACTAAATGAGATGTTTGGAATAATAAAATAAAATAAAAAAAAAATAAATATTTTTTTTAAGACCACCATCCAGTTTTCTCTTCACTCTCATTATTTTCGCTCTCTTTTGAATCTATATCATTATTTGTTTCTAGATTTTCAAATATGCTTATTTCATCTTCAACTTTTTCATTCTTTGTTATAGTTTTTTTTCTCGGTTTAGTTTTTATGATCTTCTTTTTTTTAGTCTTTTCTGTTTTTTTGACTTTTCTTTTAATTTTTTTATCATCAACTTCTGATTTCGATGAATATTCTTCTTTAATTTCAATTATCGGATCATGTAAAGAGTATTGTGGATTGAAATAAAAATTAATTTTAGACTCAAAGTTTTTCTCTAGTGCATAAATTTCATCTTTTTTATTATTTAAAAGATTTTCTGCCAGATCACTATTACATTTAACATCTATTATAGAATTATTATTGTTTGAAATTTTTTCTTTAATAACTTTTATAATTTGATTCACAATTGATGAAGAATTCAAAATCAAACCTGATCCTTTACAATAATTACACCTCTCAAATGACTTATCGATTAAACTAGATCTAAGTCTTTGTCTTGAAAGTTCCATAAGTCCAAACATACTTATTCTTCCAACCTGAACTCTAGCTCTATCCCTAACAAGAGCTGTCTTCAAACTTTTTTCAACTTTAAAATTATTTCTATAATCATCCATATCAATGAAATCTATGACAATCAATCCACCTAAATCTCTCAATCTTAATTGCCTAGCAATTTCAACTGCAGCTTCTAAATTCGTTTTTAAAGCAGTATTTTCTATATTTCTTTCTGATGTATTTTTTCCTGAATTAACATCTACTGCCACTAATGCTTCAGTTGTGTTAATTACTATTGATCCTCCTGACTTAAGTTTTACATTTAAACTAAAAAGATCATTAATTTGAGTTTCAATATTATTAGATGCAAAAAGGGAATTTTCTTGTGATTTAAATTGTTTTATTTTTTTAACAAAACTTGGTGCTAAGTTCTTAGTGATTTTTTTTACTTTAGAAAAACCTTCTTTACCTTCAATTAAAATGCTATCCACATCATCGCTTAACATGTCTCTAATTGCTCTATTGAGTATATTTCCCTCTTCATGAATTATTATAGGAGCTTCAGATTTTAATGTTGTTTCTCGAATCTTATTCCATTGACTTACCAAAAAGGAAAGGTCCTTGGAAATTTCTTTCTTAGATCTTCCAATTCCAGCTGTTCTAACAATTACTGACATTTTCTCTGGAATTTTTACAGAAGAAATAATTTTTTTTAATTTGTTTCTTTCTTCTAAATCTCCTATTTTGCGAGATATACCATCACTATTCATACTATTAGGCATAAGAACGCAGTACCTTCCAGCAAAAGATAGATAAGTTGTAAGAGCAGCCCCTTTTAATCCTCTTTCTTCTTTATTTATTTGAACCAATAATACTTGTTTAGGTCTTATTACGTCTTGAATCTTATATTTTCTAAAAAAATTAAAATATTCTTTTCTTGGACTAATTTTTTTATTTTTCCTTTTCTTTATTGAAATAATTTTATCTTCATTTTCTGATGTAATATCTTCCTTGTAGTCAATATTTTCATTATCTATATTTTCAATTTTTTCATTGTGATCACTGTCTTTTATTTCTTCTTCATCGTTTTCATGAGTTATCTTTTCATTAAGTTCCTTAATTTTAACTTCGTCAGCTGCTGGAATTTTAAAATAGTCTGGATGTATTTCTGTTAGAGGCAGAAAACCATTTCTGTTAGTTCCAAAATCAACAAATGCTGCTTGAAGAGATGGTTCTATTCTAGTAATCTTAGCTAGATAAACATCACCCTTTACAGCATTTTTTTTATTAGGTTCAATCTCAAAATCGTCAAGTTTACCATCTTCAGTAACTGCAATTCTTGTTTCAATATTATTTGTAGTATCAATAAGTATATTTTTTGACATATAGCCGAAACTCCGTAAAAATTTGTGTATATTAATTTCATTTTGAATTTTTGTATAATATTGCCTAATGTCATATTTTTAACTATTTCACAATGTAGATTATAAATTAATGATTAAATTTCTAAGATTAATAAAAGTAATATTAATATTTACGATTTTTACTGGAATTTTATCAATATTTACAATTTTTTATGTACTATGGAAATACTCGCCCGAATTACCCTCTTATGAAAATATTGTAAAATATAAACCTAATTTATCATCAAGAATATATAGTTCTGATGGATTGTTGTTAAAAAGTTACTACACTGAGGAAAGAATATTCATTCCAGAAAATAGGATACCGGAAAATATTAAATTTGCTTTTTTGTCTTCTGAGGACAAAAACTTTTATAAACATTTTGGTATTGATATAATTGCAATTATCAGAGCTTTTTCAACTAATCTTTTGAATACTTATTCAAACAAAAGAGTTGTTGGTGCATCAACAATAACACAGCAAGTTGTAAAAAATTTATTATTAAGTAATGAGGTAAGCTATTCAAGAAAAATAAAAGAAATTATTTTAGCTATTAGAATTGAAAATATTTTAAACAAAAATTCAATATTAGAGTTATACCTAAATGATATTTATTTAGGTTATGGATCTTATGGGATAGGTACGGCAAGTCTTAATTATTTTAACAAATCTATTTATGATTTAGAATTGCACGAAATAGCTTTTTTAGCTGCTTTGCCTAAAGCACCAAATAACTATAATCCTAGTACGCAGTATTCAAAAGCAATTGATAGAAGAAATTGGGTCATTGATAGAATGTATGAAAATGGATTTATTAAAAAAGAAGATCTACAATATAAAGAAAAGCCTCTGGAAGTGTATCAAAGAAAAGATGTAAAATTCTCTGATGCTGATTATTTTTACGAAGAAATAAGAAAAGAACTTTTTTCAAAATTTGGGAAAGAAAATTTATACTCAGATGGATTAATTATAAAAACTGCACTTGATACCAATATGCAAAAAAGTGCAAATCTAAGTCTTATAGAAGGTTTGCTTGATTATGAGAAAAAACAAGGATGGAATGGTGTAATAGAAAATATAGATTTAACAAATTTTTTAAACCAAAAAAAATACTATCAAAGTATAAATCCATTTCCAAAAAAATGGGAAACTGTAATAATAACTTCAATAAAAAATAATATTGTAGAGGTTCTAAATAGCTCAAGGAAAAAAATAAAAATTGATTTAAATAACCAATTCAACAACTGGCTATTAGAGGAAGATTTTAAAAAAGATGATTTAATTTATATTGAAAAGAAAGATAATATTTACATAATTAATCAAGAGCCAAAAGTAAACGGGGCTATTATAGTTATTGATCCACATAATGGAGATATTTTAGCACTCTCTGGAGGTTATAGTTTTAATAAAAGCGAGTTTAATAGGGCAACTCAAGCTAAACGACAGCCTGGATCTGCTTTTAAACCAATTGTTTATTTGGCTGCTTTAAATGAAGGTTATTCTCCTGCAACTCTCATTTTAGATGCACCTTACGTTGTAGATCAAGGTCCAGGTCTGCCAAAATGGAAACCCTCAAATTATACTGATGAATTTTATGGCTTAACAACAATGAGAACTGGAATAGAAAAATCTAGAAATCTAATGACAGTTAGATTAGCAAATAGAATTGGTATGAACAAAATCATTAATATGACTGAGAATTTTAATATTAAAGACGGAATAGACGAAAAACTTTCAATGTCTCTTGGATCAGGAGTAGTTACCTTAAAAGATTTAACAAATGCATATGCAATAATAGCAAATGGTGGGAAAAGAATTGAACCAAAGTTGATAACTAGTATTTATTCAAAAGATGGAAAAAAAATCTATGATACAAGCTTAAAAGAATGTGTAAATTGTAAAGTTGATATTATTTTATCTGATATTAAGATTCCTAAATTAGTTGAGGATAAAAATATAATTATAGATCCACGTTTTGCTTATCAAATTACATCAATGATGGAAGGAGTGATAAAGAGAGGTACGGCAAAAAATTTAAAAGATTTAGATGTTCCTATAGCTGGAAAAACTGGTACCACAAACCTAAATAAAGATGCATGGTTTATAGGATTTACTCCTGATTTAGTAATTGGTGTTTATGTTGGATACGATCAACCAAAATCACTTGGTTATAAACAAACTGGTTCTAGCGTAGCAGTTCCAATATTTAAAAATTTTGCAAAAAAAATTAAAATAAATAAAAATAAAAAACCTTTTAGAATTCCTGATGGAATTAGTTTTGTAAGAATTAACCCAAGTAACGGAATGATATCCAATGAAGAAGGTAGTATTATTGAACCTTTTATTCTTGGATCTGAACCATATTCAGATAAGGTAAATATAATAGATGGCTTAGAAAACTTTAATAATAATTCCATTTCTGGTACAGGTGGTTTATTAGAATAGAATGGTTGTCATATCTTTAGAAAATATTGAAGAAAATTTAAAAAAAATAAGATCAAACTATGACCTTATAAGGAGGGCAGTTTGACTATAAATATCTGAATAGTAGATTAGAAAATTTAAAACTTGAAAGTTCTGATCCAAAAATTTGGGAGAGAGATAGCGCAAAAAAAATATTTAAAGAGATCAAAAGTATTGAGAATAAAATTAGAGATTTTAAAACGTTAGATAAATTACTTAACGAAACAGAAGAAATTTACAATTTTGTTTATGCTAGCAAAGATAATTCTTTACTGGAGGATTTAAATAAAGAAGTAGATTTGACCTTAAAACTATCAGAGAAGATTAGATATTTGAATTTATTAAATGACGAAGCAGATCATCTTAATGCTTTTGTAGAAATTCATGCAGGTGCTGGTGGTACTGAAAGTCAAGATTGGGCTGAAATTTTAGAAAGAATGTACTTAAGATGGGCTGAGTCTCAAGATAATTGTAAAGTTTCTTTATTACAAGAAATGCGTGGAGAGGAAGCTGGAATAAAGTCCTGTACTTTGAAAGTTGAAATGGAGTACTCATATGGTTGGTTGAAAGCAGAAAGTGGAATTCATAGACTTGTGCGTATTTCACCATTTGACAGTAATAAAAGAAGACATACAAGTTTTGCAAGTGTTTGGGTTTATCCAGAAATTGATGATAGAATTGAAATTGATATCAAAGAGAGTGATCTAAGAATTGATACTTACAGAGCATCTGGTGCTGGCGGTCAACATGTAAATAAAACTGATAGTGCAGTAAGAATTACTCATCTTCCAACTAATATTGTTGTCCAATGTCAAAGTGATAGATCTCAACACAAAAATCGATCTAATGCTATGAAAATGATAAAATCAAGAATTTATGAAGTTGAACTTCAGAAAAGAAAAGAGGATGAGAATTTAATAAATAAGCAAAAAAAAGAGATTGGTTGGGGTAATCAAATAAGATCTTATATTTTGCACCCATATAAACTTGTCAAAGATTTAAGAAGTGGTTATGAAACATCTAATGTTAATGATGTTCTTGATGGAAGGATTAATGATTTCTTAGAGAACTCACTTACTTTATAATTTTTCAAAGTATTTTTAAAATTCCTATCTTCTTTTTTCCTATTGTTATTTTCAATTCTTTAAGTTCTGAATATTCTTTTAGAGATAAATCATTATTTTTATACAGCTCATCATTAATTTTTACTCCATCAGATTTTATTAATCTTTTAATTTCACTTCTACTTTTAACTAACTTAAGTTTTTCAATCGCATCTAATATTGAAAAATTTTTATTTACTAAATTTATTTTATACTCAGATATATTAGGCAATCTTTCATCAATAATTTTTGAACTAAAAATATTTGTTGTCATCTCTACAGCTTCATCCGCATCTTCTTTTCCTCTAACAATTTTAGTAACTTCATAAGCTAAGATTTTTTTAGCTTCATTTATTTCTTGATCTTTTAGTGAAGAGAGTTTTTTTATTTCACTTATTGGTATCTTAGTAAATAAATAAAGAAATCTTGATACATCATCATCATTTACATTTCTCCAGAACTGGAAAAAATCTAAAGTAGAAATTTTATTTTTATTAAGCCAAATTGCTCCATCAGCTGTTTTTCCCATTTTAGAACCATCACTATTGGTTATTAAAGGTGAAGTAATACCAAAGGCATTTTTTCTATTAATTTTTCTTATTAAATCTACACCACTTAATATATTCCCCCATTGATCAGAACCTCCCATTTGCAAAACACAATCAAAATTTTTATTTAAATAAACAAAATCGTAAGCTTGAAGAAGCATATAATTAAATTCTAATATTGTTAATGGCTGTTCACGATCAAGTCTACTTTTTACGGAGTCAAAAGTAAGCATTTTATTCAATGTTATTTTTGATCCAAACTCTCTAAGAAAATCAATATAATTTAAATCTGAAAGCCAGTCATAATTATTAATAATTAATGAATTATCTTCTAAATTTATAAATCTACTAAAAGTTTGCTGTATATTATTTATATTTTTGTCTATATCAACTTTATTTAGTATCCTCCTTGTTTGATCTTTTCCGGAAGGATCTCCAATAAGTGTTGTTCCACCTCCAACTAAAGCAATGGATTTATGTCCATAAAAATCAAGCCAATGAAGTAACATTAATTGAATTAAACTACCTATATGAAGACTATCGCTGGTTACATCAAAACCAATATATCCAGAAATCTTATTATCGACCATTATGTTATCTAATTTTTCAATTTCTATATTTTGGTATACAAATCCTCTTTCTTTAATTTCATTTAGAAACTCTGATTTAAATTTCATTAGTATTTATTTTGTTTCTAATGTTTGATTAATATATTCATTAATAGATTCCTCAAATTCATTTGAATAACTTTCATAAAAATGATCTGCACCTTTTATAGGTTTAAATTTTATATCAACTTTTTTTTGTTGTTGAAGCTTCTCAACTAATATTTTTGTAGAATCAAACGAAGCTATATTATCCTTATCTCCATGTAAAATTAAACCTGAAGATGGACAAGGTGCTAAGAAGCTAAAATCCCTTAAATTTGCTGGAGGAGATACACTTACAAATCCATTTATTTCTGGTCTTCTCATTAATAACTGCATAGCTATCCATGCCCCAAATGAAAAGCCAGCTACCCAACATATTTTTGAATTTGTATTATATTGTTGTAACCAATCTAAGACGCAAGCTGCATCACTTAATTCACCTTCTCCATTGTCAAAAAAACCTTCACTTTTACCAACTCCTCTAAAATTAAATCTTATTGTTGAAAATCCAGCTCTTATAAAAATTTTGTACATTTTAAATATAATTTTTGTATGCATTGTTCCGCCTTTAGATGGGTCAGGATGCAATAAGATGACTATAGGTGAGTCATCTTTATTATTGTGAGAATATTTTGCCTCAATCTTTCCTTCAGGACCGGGAATTAGTAAGTCTACCATTTGATAAAGCTATTATTGAAGTTATATGATTTTGTAAATATAGATGTTTTAAATATATGAATTCTCTTGGTTTTAATAAGTCAGAAAAAGACACAAAAGTAGTTGTTGCTATGTCTGGAGGTGTGGACAGCTCAGTTACAGCTGTAATGCTTAAAAAACAAGGATATGACGTAACAGGTATTACACTAAAGTTATATAGTAACTCTAATGCATCTAGGGCTAAATCTTGTTGTGCTGGCATTGATATTGAAGATGCTAAAAATGTTGCTTTAAATAATAATTTCAAACACATAGTATTAGATTATCAAGATAAATTTTTCGATGGAGTAATTAGTAACTTTGTTGATTCCTATGCAAATGGTGAAACTCCTTTGCCCTGCGTTAAGTGTAATGAAACAGTAAAATTTTCAGATTTACTTAATGAGGCAAAAAAAATTGGAGCTGATGCGCTTGCCACAGGTCATTATGCAATAAGAAAAGGATCTTTAAACAATGCAAGTTTGCATAAAGCAAAAGATTTTTCAAAAGATCAAAGTTTTTTTCTTTTTTCAACATTACAAGAGCAACTAAATTATGTGAGATTCCCATTAGGTGATTTCAAAAAATCTGAAATTAGAGAATTAGCTAAAAAATATAAACTAAGTGTTAGTGATAAACCTGATAGCCAAGATATTTGTTTTGTAACATCTGATTCCTATAGAGATCTTGTTAAAAATTTAAATCCGAGTGTGAACAAAAAGGGCATAATATATGATACTGATAAAAATATTCTTGGTACCCATGAAGGTATTAGTAATTATACGATTGGTCAAAGAAAAGGTATTGGCATAAGCGGTTCAAAAGAACCCTTATACGTAACAGACATAAATAAAGATCAAAACACAATTACTTTGGGAACAAAAGAAAAATTGAAAAAAAACGTCATTAACTTTAAAAATATCAATTGGTTGGGAGGTAATATTTTGCCTAAACGACTTAATTGTTCAGCAAAAATACGATCAACCCAAGAGGATTTACCAGGAATTCTTGATATAAATAGCGATCATGGAACTTTTACTTTTGTAACAGAATTAGATAAAACTTCTCCAGGGCAAGCTTGTGTTTTTTACAAAAACGACCAATTACTTGGAGGTGGCTGGATAACTGGTTAAATTTAAAATCAGTTCTAAATTTGCTTAATTATTGTTGAAATAACTAGATTTTTTAAATTAATGAATTAGATGAAGTAGTGTGAACTCTGAAACTTTAAATACTCTAGATACGTATAGTAAAAATAAATACAAATATGGCTTCGTAACAGATATTGATAATGAGAAGCCCAAAAAAGGATTAAGTGAAGATACTATTAAATTTATTTCATTAAAAAAGAACGAACCAGTCTGGATGCTTGAGTGGAGACTAAAGGCATTTTCAAAATGGAAAAAAATGAAGGAGCCTAAATGGGCAAATCTTAACTTTCCTGAGATTGATTATCAAGATATCTATTATTACTCAGCACCTAAGGGTTTTGAAAAGAAGCCTAAAGATCTAAGTGAAGTAGATCCAAAGCTTATAGAAACATATAATAAACTAGGAATTCCTCTAGAGGAGCAGAAAGTTCTAGCTGGGGTTGCTGTAGATGTTGTATTCGATAGTGTATCAGTTGCTACAACCTATAAAGGTGAGCTAGAAAAGCTTGGAATAATTTTTTGTTCTATAGGAGAAGCTATTCAAAAACATCCTGACTTAATAAAAAAATATTTAGGTTCAGTGATACCTCCTGGAGATCATTCTTATTCAGCATTAAACTCGGCTGTGTTTACTGATGGATCTTTTGTGTACATTCCAGAGGGTGTTAAATGTCCAATGGAGCTATCAACTTATTTTAGAATTAACGCAGAAAATACTGGCCAATTTGAAAGAACTTTAATTATTGCTGATAAGGGTAGCTATGTAAGTTATTTGGAAGGTTGTACCGCCCCAAAAAGAGATGATAATCAATTACATGCAGCCAATGTAGAATTAATAGCATTAGAAGATGCTGAAATAAAATATTCAACTGTTCAAAATTGGTATCCAGGAGATGAAGAGGGGAAAGGTGGTATTTATAATTTTGTTACTAAAAGAGGTCTTTGTGCAGGTAAAAACAGTAAGATATCATGGACTCAAGTAGAAACTGGCTCTGCTATTACATGGAAATATCCTAGTTGTATTTTGAAAGGTGATAATTCAATTGGTGAATTTTATTCTGTAGCAATAACAAATAATTTTCAACAAGCTGATACAGGAACAAAGATGACTCATATTGGTAAAAATACCAAAAGTAAAATAATATCAAAAGGTATTTCTCTTGGTAAATCTCAAAATACTTACAGAGGTGAAGTTTCTTTTTTAAGAAAAGCAGATAAGGCAAGAAATTATACTCAATGCGATTCTTTGTTAGTAGGAAATCAATGTGGGGCACACACAGTTCCTTACATTGACTCAAAAAATAATACAGCAGTTATTGAGCACGAAGCCTCGACTTCTAAAATAAATGAAGACCAACTTTATTACTGCAGACAAAGAGGCTTAAGCCATGAAGAAGCAGTTTCATTAATAGTTAATGGTTTCTGCAAGCAAGTTTTACAAGAACTTCCAATGGAATTTGCAGTTGAAGCACAAAAACTTGTATCTATTTCTCTTGAGGGAAGTGTAGGGTAATATGTTTTTAGAAATCAAAGATCTATCTGTAAAGATTGAAAATAAAAATATTCTTAATGGACTCAACCTAAATATTAATAAAGGTGAAGTGCATGCAATAATGGGCCCAAATGGATGTGGTAAAAGCACATTAGCAAACGTTCTAGCAGGTAAGGAGGATTACGAAATCTTAGATGGCAAAATTAATTTCAAAGATAACGATTTATTTGATTTAAATATTGAAGAAAGAGCACAAGAAGGAATGTTTTTGGCTTTTCAGTATCCAGTTGAAATACCTGGAGTAAATATCACCCCATTTTTACATTCTGCAATTAATTCAAAAAGAAAACGTATGAACGAAGAAGAAATTGATAATTTATCATTTGCTAAGCTTTTAAAATCTAAAGCTAGTGATTTAGGTATAAATATTGATATGCTTAAAAGATCAGTTAATACAGGATTCTCTGGTGGAGAAAAAAAACGTTACGAAATTTTACAAATGAGCATTCTTAATCCTGATTTAGCTATTCTAGATGAAACCGACTCAGGACTTGACATTGATGCTCTTAAAATTGTTACTGAAGGGGTTAACAAACTTAAAACAAAAAATAATTCGTTTTTAATCATTACTCATTATCAAAAACTTTTGGATTATATTAAACCAGATCATGTACATGTTATGGTAAATGGTTCTATTGTCAAATCAGGAGGTCCCGAAATTGCTGCTGAAATTGAAAAAGATGGATTTCAAAAATTTCAGTAATGAATATCCAAGACAATTATCTAAAAAATAGAAAAAATATTTTTTTTTCTCAAAACAAAGACATTCAAAATCATAGAGAAAAATTAATAAACAATTTTGTAAATGATAGATTTGATAGAAAAAATAATGAAAGTCTAAAAAATATAAATCTAAAAAACTTTATTGATTTTAAGTACAAATATCTTATCTCTGAAGAAACATCAGTAATAAATAATAATCAGGAAAATAGCTATTCAATAGTTTCTGTAAATGGTCAGTGTTCGAATTTTAAAGATGATAAAATTGAAATTACTAAAATTTTAGATGAAGATTACAATGATTTTTCTGAAAATAATACAATTGAAAAAAATGATCATTTTGTAAATCTAAATTCATTATTTTTAAATAGTGGTTTTAAGATTATTATCAAAAATAATAATAACATTAAAATAAAAATATCAAACATTGTAACAGATGATGATTTAACTATTTTCCAAAAAAATAATATTATTTGCCAAGAGGGATCATCTCTCAATCTCATTGAAGAGTATGAAAATAAAAATAATTCAACATCAAATATATTAAATGTAATTAAATTAGAAAAAAATTCTCAGTTAAACCATTTTCTAATACAAGACAATTCTTCCAATCATAATTTAATAATAACAAGTCATTCTTCATGTAAAAAAGATTCTACTTATACTCAAAAAGTGTATAACTTTTCAGAAGGTTACGTAAGAAATTTTCATTATTCTGAGCTGATAGAAACCAATTCAGAAGCTGATTTACAAGGAATATTTTTTCTTAAAGATAATAACACATCAAATAATAAAACATTTGTTAAACATTTAGCGGAAGATTGTAAAAGTAATCAAGTTTATAAAGGTATTTTGAATGATCGTTCAAAAGCAACATACTTTAGTAACACTCATGTTGATCAAGTGGCGCAAAAAACAGAGGGATATCAGCTTAGTAAAGGTATACTTTTATCTGATAATGCATCATATTTTTCTAAACCTGAATTAAAAATATATGCCGATGATGTAAAATGTAGTCATGGTTCAACCATTGGACCAATAGATGAAAATGCTATTTTTTATCTTAGGTCTAGAGGTATGAGTAAAATTGCAGCAACTAAAATATTAATATCATCATTTATTAATGAAGAATTAAGTAGTATTGATAATCAACAAATGTCTGAAATAATACAAAAGAAACTCATAAGATACCTAAGTAAAGTTAAATGAATATTGCAAACTTAAAATCAAAATTTCCTGTATTCAAAAAAAATCCTAATCTAGTTTTTTTAGACACAGCTGCTTCAGCATTAAAAGTCGATGAAATGATTGACGCTACTAATAATTGTTACACAAATGAATATGCAAATATTCATAGAGGTAATTATGAATTAAGCTCAAAGTTAACAAAAAAATTTGAAGATGCACGAAAAAAAGTTGCAGATTATTTAAATACATCAGAAAACAATATTATTTTTGTTAAAAGTGCTACTGAGGGTATAAATTTAATTGCATCTTGTATGTCTAAAAAATTTTTAGAAGATGGCGACGAAATAATTTTAAGTTATCTTGAGCACCATGCTAATTTAATACCTTGGCATTTAATTGAAAAAAAGATTAAAATAATTCCTCTTGGTTTAAACGAAAATAGTGAAATTAATTACGATGAATTAAATGAGAAAATTAACTCAAAAACCAAATTAATTACATTAACCCACATGTCAAATGTGACAGGATCAATAACTAATTTTGATAAAGTAAAAGAAATTGCAAAAAAAGAAAATATACCGCTACTATTGGATGGTTGTCAATTTGCTCCTCATAAAAAAGTTGATTTAAAAGATTTAGATCCTGATTTTTACGTTTTTTCTGCACATAAAATGTATGGCCCTTCAGGTCTTGGTGTACTTTATATGAAAGATAAGTGGATAGATGAATTTACTCCTTACCAAGGGGGAGGGCAAATGATTCATGATGTAGATATTGACAAAAGTACATATGCAAATGGTTACGAAAAATTTGAAGCAGGTACTCCTCCTATTGCTCCAGTTATTGGATTTTCATCATCATTAAATTTTATGAATGAAGTTGATCCAAATGTTATTTATGATCTTGAAATGAAACTTCATGATTACGCTTATGAAAAACTTTCAAAATTCAACAATATAAAAATATATGGCTCAAACAAAAACAAAGGTGCAATTATTTCTTTTAATATTGAGGGAGT
The DNA here is from genome assembly GCA_902628645.1 of uncultured Alphaproteobacteria bacterium. Taxonomy (GTDB): domain Bacteria; phylum Pseudomonadota; class Alphaproteobacteria; order HIMB59; genus CACPNW01. The sequence goes on from CACONS010000005.1 coordinate 26,687, forward strand.
GCATAATTCTGATTTAGGAGCGATGTTAGATAAAAAAAACATAGCAATAAGAACAGGTCATCATTGTTGCCAACCTCTTATGAAGCATTTTAATGTTACTGGAACATCTAGAATCTCATTTGGAGTATATAATACAAAAAATGATGTTGATTATTTAGTAGACAGTATTCATGAAATAATAAAAATCTTATTATAAGTAATGGAAGAAAAACAACTTAAAGATTTTTTACCAGATAAAAATTCAAGTTATATAAAAAAATTCAACAATTCAAACATCACCACTAAAATAAATCAAGAACAAGTCATAGAGTGTATTAGGACAGTAGTAGATCCTGAAATACCAGTCAATTTATATGATTTAGGCTTAATATATGAAATTAATATTAATGATAATAACGACATTAAGATTAAAATGACACTAACTAACCCAAACTGCCCTGTTGCAGGAACTATGCCTGAAAGTGTAGGAAAATCACTTGAAAAATTATCAAACCTAAATTCCGTAGAAGTTTTATTAGTTTGGGATCCAAAGTGGCATAAAGATTTAATGTCCGAAGAAGCAAAACTTGCTTTAGATATTTTTTAAATTAATTTATAAAGAGATATGAATAATATAATGTCCATTACAACAGTTGCTGCAAAAGAAATAAAAAGAATTCTTTCAAATGCACCTAAAGATATTGATTCTTTAGTTGTTGGAGTTGATAGATCTGGTTGTAGTGGGTATTCTTATAAATTAGATTTTGCAAATTCTGCAGAACATGAAAATTTTGATAAAATTAATAAAGACGGTATTCAAGTATTAATAGATCCAAAGGCAACAATGTTTTTAATAGGATCAACAATGGATTACCGCATAGACAAACTATCATCTCGGTTTGTATTCGAAAATCCCAATGAAACTAGTACGTGTGGATGTGGAGAATCTTTTAGTATATAATAATTTATAAAGGCGGAGTAGCTCAGTTGGTCAGAGCGCACGGCTCATATTCGTGATGTCGGGGGTTCAAATCCCTCCTCCGCTACCAACATATGGTCTTGAATATAGTAGAAATATAATTTATCTAAATTTACTATGGAAAGTAAATTAGCATTTATTTTAACAAATTTTTCTAATAAACCAGACGGTATATCAATTTATAGTGAAAATCTTTTAAGCGAACTTTTGCTATTAAATAAATTTCAAATACATGTTTTTATAAAAAAACAAAATTTTCAATTAATAAAAAATAGACTGAGCACAATAGTTAATCTTGATAGAATTAAATTTATAAAAATAGGATTTACTTATAAAATTTATATATTTATTTTCTTAACAATTTATTTAAATTTTAAAAAATATAATTTAGTTGTTATGCCATCTTTAATACCATGTATATCAATCAAAAATAAATCTATTAGAATAATACATGATTTTACATTTTTAAAAAAAGGTAATTCACTAAAAAATCTACAAAAATTATATAGGCATATTTTACAATATTTTTCATATTTTGATGATTATATCGGTTATATTTCTGAGAGTACATTAAGAGATATTAATAATCTAGGTAAAAACTTTTTAAAAAAAAAAAATAAAATTTATGTACCTCCAGGTCTTCCTTTTACATTAAAAATAAATGATTTAAAATTTAAAAAAATTAATAATAATCAAATTAGATTTTTATTTATTGGCAGTCTTAATTATCATAAGGGGCTAGATAGAGTAATAAATTTCATAAATTATTTTAATAATAATTATAATAAGAAAAAGATTTATTTATACTTAGCTGGTAAAGAAAAAGATGAAACAAAAAAAATTCTAAAACGTCTTAAAATAAATGATAATATATCAACAAAATTTTTTAATTATGTACCAGACAATTTGCTTATAGAATTGTATAAAAAATCGGATTTTTTACTATATTTTTCTAGAAATGAAGGATTTGGTATCCCAATCTTGGAAGCTATAAATTTTAGTTGTATACCAGTTCTTAGCAAAATAAGTTCTTCAATTGAACTAATAAAAAATAATAATTATCCATTATTTTTAAATAAAAATAATTATGAATCACTTTCAAAAGAATTGGTTAAAATTGTTGATGAAATCAAAAATAAAAATAAAATTCAAGAAACATTAAATATAATTCATAAAAGAAACTATGAAAATTTTAAATATAGTGCTCTAAAAATAAATGAAATTTTTTAACTACAATTTTTTTAATAAAGAAATATTTAACTTATTATATGCTGCTTTTTTTTTATTAACCTTTTTCACTGACTTTAGATTTTATGGCCCTATTGGTATATCCGAAATTTTATTTATTGTGATATCTATTTCTTCAATAATTGTAATATTTAATAATAATTTTAATATCTATATCAATAAAAATCTAATGGATGTCGTTTTATTACTAATTCTTACATTTATTTTAATTTTTATTTCAACATTTATAAGTCAATTAAATACCAATATTAAGCATTACAATTTATTACATAATCTTGCTGCCTTTTTTTATCTAAATTTAATTTTTTTATCGATTATTATTTTGCAGCCTAGTATTGAAAAAATAATATTCTTTTTCTTTATTGGTTCTTCATTTATTCTTTCTTTTTTTCTAGTCGCTTCTTTTTTTTCAGAAAAACTAATTAATATAAATTTATATTATTCTAATACAGATTTACTATCATTATTTACCAAAAATCATCATCAATTAAGTTTCTTCACCGTGCTATTACTTGTTTTGTCTTTCTATTATTATAATATTTATAAAAAGCTATTATTTATAATAATAGGAATTCTTTGTGCATATACATTATATTCATCTCAAAGTTTAGGAAACCTTGCAACTTTATTTTTAAGTATTTTTATTACTTTGTTAATCTATTTATATCCTCCTAAATTTTATCAATTTATTAATAAAAAGCTAATTTTTATAATTTTTTTATTTCCTATTATTATTTTGATTATATTATCGAATTCAATAAATTTTAATTACTTATTCTTTCAATATTTTTATGAGCCAGTTAATGTAAATTTAAGATTACAATTTGTAAAAAATTTCATTGAGCATTTAAATATTATTTCTTTTTTTATTGGAAGTGGTGCTGGATCATTCGTTTATGCTGAAATTACTTCGCCAACTTCTATTAGAGAAATCCATAATTCTTTTTTAGATTTATTTTTATATTCTGGTATTCTCCCTTTCTTGTTAATAATATTTTTATTTATCAAATCACTAGCTATTACAGTAAAATATAAGCTATTTTTTTTAACAATATTGGTTATTTTTATTTTCTTTTATTCATTTACTCATAATACTATAAGGTACCCATTTTTTTGGTTAATCTTTATTTTTATATCTACTTTAAATTATACAAAAAAATATGAAAATTAATTTTATTGAAATCATTAAAAATAATTATATTTTTTTATTATTATTTAATATTTCTTTTATTTTATTGATACTTATTTTTTTTAATAATATTCATTCAGGTTATAAATTTAATATAAATGTTAAATCATACTTTATAGACAAAATAGCTGATAATTTTGATATCGAATTAAAACACTATGTTAAAAGATATAATAGTTTTCACGCCGTTGCTCATAGCTTAATTTTAAATAATATTTATAATAAAGATGTTTACATAAATATAGAGCGAAAATCTTCGCATGAAGTAAATATAAATTTTTTTACATATAATGATGAAATCAATGAGAAAAAAATATTAGATATTTTTAATCAAATATATGAGGAAAGTATTACTAAATTAAATAAAAATTATATAGAAGTATTAAACGCTCACAATAAAGATATCATAATTAATTTAAATAAACTAAAAAACATATTTGATACTTATCCTGAAATAGATGTTGATCAAATTTTTAAAGAATTTGATAATTATATTACTGGTGATAGAAAATTAGAAAATAAAGTACCTAAAATTAAATATTTTTCTAAAACTTTTATTGAAAATAATAAAATAGAAGAATTTTACATATTTTTGAAAGAATTTAATAATTTAATTTTATTAGAGGATTTAAAAAATTATTTAAAACATAGTTCTCAAAATTCAGTATATGATTATAAAATAAGTATTATTACTAAAAATAACATTTACTTTAAAAAATTTGAGTACCTTTATATTATTTTTAGTGCTTTTATTTCTTTTATCACATCTATTTTGTTTATAATTTTTAAAAAAAATATTAATTTTAAAATTAATAAGTAATATTTATATGTCCAACTTTTCTATAAAAAACTATATTTTCATTCTTAAGAATTGTATACGAGGCAGTTCTTTGTTGAGGATATTACAAAATATAGATATTAAAAAAAATGTTTTCATTTCTGGTAATTGTTTGGATTTAGGTTCCAAAAATTCTAAACCAAGCTATCATAAATTTCTTAATATTTCAGAAGATACTAAAATTACTTATACCGATTTATATTCTAATGAAGATGGTATTTTGAGCTTTGATTTTAATAAACGTTTTCCTATCAATGATAATGAATATGATAATATTCTTATATTTAATGTATTAGAGCATGTTTATAATACTCCTAATATTTTAAGTGAATCTTTTAGGGTATTGAATAAAAATGGAAAATTGTATGGAGCAGTTCCTTTTTTATATAAATATCATGAGGATCCTGATGATTATTGGAGGTTCTCTCACACCCTTTTATTCAAATTATTAAAAAATCAAGGTTTTAAAAAAATTAAAATTATTAAACAAGGTAATAGCAATATCATGGTTTTAGCACATAATTTTTCATATATTTTAAGATTTAAGATTTTAATAGCTATTACATGGTCATTTTGTTTTCTATTTGATTATATATTAAAAAATTTATTGAGACGTAAAAATGATCATAATAATTATTTAGGTTTATATTTTGAGGCGAAAAAATAATGTTTAATTTAATTAGATATTTATTTGATCAATTAGTCTTTCAATCTCCAAATTCAATATCATTATTTCTTATAAACTTAAGATCTATTTTTCATAATAAAAAAAAAATATTTTTTTTTGATAAAAAATTTAATAAATTTTATTTATTAATAAATTCAAATCAAAAATTTTATATTCTTGAAAAAAAAAGACTGAACTTTTATGTTAAGGGTTTTGATGAAAGAATAAAGATATTAAATAATGATTATCTTCTTAATGAAATTAATTTTGAGATTGCAGATAATATAATTGATTGTGGGGCTAATATTGGTGAATTTAGATATTGTTTTGATAATAATGTTAACTACTTTGCTTTTGAACCAAGTATTAATGAATTTAAAATATTAGAATTAAATTTAAAGAAGGAAAAAAAATTAAATAATTTTGGATTATGGTCAAAATCAGATAAACTCAATCTATATATAAAATCTGAAACTGCAGATTCTTCATTTGAATTAATAAATAATTATCAATCAATTCAAGAAGTTAAAGTTAAAAGACTAGATGAAGTAATCTCAAATCATATTAAAATAAAATTACTTAAACTTGAAGCAGAAGGGAGTGAGTATGAAGTTATTAAAGGTGCAGAAAAAATTTTGAAAAATATTAAATATATTTCAGCTGATCTTGGATATGAAAAAGGATTACAAGAAGAAAGTTCATTTAATGAAGTTTCTGAATATCTAGAGAATAAAGGTTTTAAAATAATTAAATCAAATTATAAAAGGATGGTTTTTCTTTTTTTAAATACAAAAAAAAATTGGTAAAAAATGGTTAAGTATTCAATTTGTATGTGTAATTATAATATGGATAATACACTATATAAATCTGTTACAAGCATTGGGGAACAACTTAATGATAAATTTGAGATTATAATAGTTGATGATGGTTCGACAGATAATAGTTTAAATATTTTAAAGCAATTAAAAGAAAAATATAGTTTCTTAAAAATTATAAAATTAAAAAGATCTAGAAATAGAAGACTTGGTTTTACTAGAAATATTAGTATATCACATGCAGAAGGGGAATATGTATTACTTCATATAGATTGTGATGACGTATATGAGAATCATATTTTAGATTTTATTAAAGCATTTCATCTAATTGAAAATTGGGAACAAAAAGATTTTTTACTAAAAGGAATGCAGATTAATATGGCTAAAAAATCATTTCTATTAAAACATGGGCCATATAGAAATATATTTTATGTCGAAGATAGAGATTTATGGATAAGGATGGCATCTTTAAATAATTTAATAATATTAAAACACAAAATATTTAGAAGAAGAATGACAAATACACTAAAAAATAAAATTATAAAAAATATCAAATATACCTTCAAGATAACAAAACAAAATATGGAACTGGGTGGAATAAGTACTACATTTATTGATACTTTAAAATCAAAAGGAAGTATAAATATAAAAATTTTTAAAATCCTTACAATCATTATAATGCTACCCTTCGTGAAATTATATAAATTTGAAATTGAGACTTTAAATTATAAAATTATTAGCAATTTAGAATGGGCAAAATTTAAAGAAACAAATACATTAGACTTATCGAAACTTGCAAAAACCAAAAATAAAGATATTAAATTAGAATCATTTAATGAAAGTTTTAAAAAAATATTTCTTTAAAATTAAAATATGAAAAAAAAAATATTAATCACCGGTGGAGCGGGTTTTATAGGCAAACATATTTGCGAAAGATTATTAAATGGTAAAAACTATGTTTATTGTTTGGATAATTTATATTCTTCCTCACTTACAAATATAAGTCCCTTATTTTCAAAAAAAAATTTTGAATTTTTAAATCATGATATTGAAAAAAAAATTGATATTAATATTGATGAAATTTATCATTTTGCCTGTCCAGCTTCTCCTGTTAATTATAAACTTGATCCAATTAAAACCATTAAAACAAATGTTATAGGCTCACTTAATATCTTAGAACTTGCATATAAATATAATGCTAAAGTTTTTCATTCCTCTACTAGTGAAGTATATGGTGATCCTGCAATCAGCCCACAATCTGAAAAATATTTTGGCAATGTAAATATTATAGGCCCAAGATCATGTTATGACGAAGGAAAAAGGTGTGCTGAAACACTATTTTTTGATTTTCACAGATCTAAAAAAATACAAATTAAAGTAGCTAGAATTTTCAATACTTATGGACCTTTTATGCAAAAAAATGATGGCAGAGTAATTTCCAATTTTGTTGTTCAAGCATTAAATAATAAAAATATAACAGTTTATGGTAATGGTAAACAAACTAGGTCATTTTGTTACATAGATGATTTAATTGATGGAATTTTAAAATTCATGAATACATCAAAGAAAATTACTGGCCCAATAAATCTTGGTAATCCTCATGAGATAAAAATAATTGATGTTGCAAAAAAAATTATTAAATTAACTAATTCTAAATCCAAAATTAAATATCTTCCTTTAACTAAAGATGATCCTTTACAAAGAAAACCAGACATTGCTAAGGCGAAAAAAATTTTGAAGTTTAAGCCTAATATTAATATTAATGATGGCTTAATAAAAACAATAAACTACTTTAAAAATGAGTAAATTTTTTTACCCAATCTTTTTAAGAATTCCGTCATTTATTTCATAAACTTTGTTGCAATATTTCTTTAAATTTAGAGAGTGGTTCACTAATATTAATATTGGCCGGTCTTGAAGTTCTATCAATTCTGTTATTATTTTATGTTCGGTTATTTTATCTAATGCATTAGTGGATTCATCAAATATTAAAATTTGATTTTTTTTGTAAAAATGTCTAGCAATTATTAATCTCTGTTTTTGCCCACCTGATAATAAAGATCCACGTTCACCAACTTTTTTATTAAGATTATTACTAAATTCTTTAAGTCCTGATTTTTTTAAACTTTCTTTAATTTTATTATAATCTATTTTTTTATCATCAAATTCTACTGATACATTTGATTTTATATCACTATCAATAATGAAGCTATCTTGAGGAATATAACCAATATATTGTTTCAAATCTTGAAATGAAATTTCATCATCATTATCATTTATTGATACTTCACCTTTATGAGGTTTTATTAGTCCTGAAATTATATCTAAAAAAGTTGTTTTTCCACTACCAGATAGACCAGTGATACCAATTATGTCTTTTTTGAAAATTTCAAAATTTATATTATTAATTAGTTTACTATTATTTTTTATATCATATGAGAAATATATGTTTCTAAATGATACTTTTTTAATAAATAATTTATCATTTTTAGTAATTTTTCTTTCTTTTTTTAAATCCTGAAGGTTATCTTTCAATATAAGAATTACATCACTGTTAAATCTATAATCACTAATAGATTTATTCAGTGTACCAATAATAGGTTTTAATCTAAAAATACCTACTGCAAAAACTCCAAGTTTAGCAATTATTAAAGAAGGTTCAGTACCACTTATAAATAAATAAAAAATTGCTATAATGATGATTAATCCAGTTAGTATTTCTAAAACTTGTGCCTGAAGCTGTATAATTAATTGATGTTTTAATTGAAAAGAGGCATAAATTTTTGATGATTCATCAACCTTAGCCATAAATAATTTTTTACAATTTAGAACAATAATTTCTTTAAAACCAAGAAATGACTCAGTAGCAAAATTAATAATTCTTTTAATAAAAAAATTAAATCTTTCTCCATAAATTTTCAATAGCACTCCAAAAATTTTATCATACGAAATTAGCCAAAGTAAAATCCCAACAAGGAAAAATATTATAAAGAATAATTCAAGAGTACTTAAAAATATTAAAATTGCTATTGCAAAAATTAAGTCAGAAACAGTTTTGATAAGATTCATCACTATACTTCCAAACCGTGATGATAGGTCATTTACTGAATAAATAAAATCAGGTAGTTTTTTGGATTTATAGTCTAAATAGTTTTGATTGAAAAATGATTTTAAAATATCATTCCTTAAATTGATTACAATTTGTTGCGCATATTTTGTTTGCAAATAATGAATATATAATACAGTAATAGATCTTAAAATCAGAATAAATGTTACTAAACATAATAAATAAATAAAAAAATTTTCTTTATTAGTTTTTATAAGTGGAAAAAATAAAAAATCTGTCTCATTTCCAAACAAAGAGCTAATTAAAGGAATGATTAATCCAAGAGATAAAATATCTAATGTTGTTCCTATACAAACAAGAATCAATATAAAAAACAATCTTAAATAAGTTATATTACTTATCTTAAATATATCTGAAATATATTTTTTAAAATCATCAAATAATTTCATCGTTTATTATTTCATTAGACAACATATCTTTAATCAAATCTTCAATCTTAATTTTTGGTTTCCATTTTAATTCTTTATATGCAAAGTTATTATTAGCAATTAGATTATCAGTTTCTAATGGTCTAAATAATTTTTTATCTACTTTAACTAATACGCTACCAACTTTAGGTTTTTTATATTTTTTTAAGGTATTTTTTGAAAATTTCTTATCATCAATATCAATTACTTTTCCAAATTCTTTCATTCCTTTATTATAGAATTTTATTTTTATACCAAGATATTTAAAACTCAGAATAATAAACTGTCTTATCGATATTGATTTTCCAGTTCCTATAACATAATCTTTAGGATATTTTTTTTGAAGCATTAAATACATTGCCTCTACGTATTCTTTAGCATGCCCCCAATCTCTTTTTGCATTTAGATTTCCTAGACTAATATATTTTTGCTTTCCATTTAAAATATTTGTTATTCCTCTTGTAATTTTTCTTGTAACAAAATTTTCTCCTCTTCTTGGACTTTCATGATTAAATAGTATCCCATTAACACAAAAAATGTTGTAAGCTTCTCTGTATTGTTTTACTAAATAGTAAGCATAAGCTTTTGCTGCAGCATAGGGAGATCTGGGATTGATTAAAGAATTTTCATTAAGAGATTTTTTTCCTTGACCACCAAATAATTCTGATGTTGAGGCTTGATAAAATTTAATTTTAGATTTTCTTTTTTTTCTTTTAATTATTTCCAGTATTCGAAGTACTCCAAGTGCATCTGAATTAGCTGTGTATTCGGGTTCTTCAAATGAAACAGCAACATGACTTTGAGCGGCTAAATTATATATTTCATCTGGGTCTACTAAATCAATTACTCTGTTTAATGAGGATGAGTCTGTTAAGTCGGCATGGTAAATTGAAATTTTACCTTTTTGTTCAACACCATATGAATAATCGATCAGATGTTTAATTTTTTGTGTTGTAATTGTGCTAGATCTTCTTTTAGTTCCGTGTACTTCATAACCTTTTTTTAATAAAAATTCAGCAAGATATGATCCATCTTGACCATTTATCCCAGTTATTAATGCAGTTTTTTTTTTCATTATTTGTTTATAGTCCAATTTATTTTTTTAAAAAAATTTTTAGCTTGTTTAATATTCATCCCACTCTTATCTTTAGGCGATGTAATGATCTTTTTATAACCTAAATTTGAAAAAATTTCATTTTTTATTTTTATTATTTTTTCGTATTTAGAATTATATTTACCATCACAAAAGTAATTAAAATTTGTTGGTTCTAAAGATAAAAATCCATGAGCCAAATTTTTTGAAATTTTTACTATTCCCGAGTCTGAATTTACAAAAAATATTTTTAACTCGCCAAAAGATTTACTATTTTTATTCATATCTATTAAAAATTGTATTATTGAACCTTTACTTACCCATATATATTTTGTCTGCTCAAAAGGAGGAATTTGAATGTGCATACCTCTAAAAACATTTGTTTTAGAAAATGATTCTTTGAAGGATATATTATCATTTTCAAAATTTAATTTGAGAAAACCCCTATTGTCATTAAAGATTTTTGAATTAAATTTTTTTCTTTTTTTAATTTTTAACATTTTTTAATGTTTTTTCATACCACAAGATATTTTCTTTTAATCCTTCAGAAAAAGATTTCATTTTAAATTTTCCAAATTCATTTTCATATCTTTTTATACTCACACCAACTTTAGATGGCGCTCCTTTTAATTTATTGTTCTTTTGGATTTTAGGTTTTATTAAAACTGAATTTGTATATTTAGAAATTAATTTTGCTATTTCAAATATTGAAGTCATTTCTTTACCACCAATATTATAAACGGACTCTTTGCAATTAATAGTGATATTCATTATCATTTTTATTGCATCATCAATATATATATAGTGTCTAATGTCTTTACCAGCATCAAGCATTTTAATTTTCTTTTTTTGAAGTGCAGAAATTATAAATTCATTAATAACCCTGTTATCATCAATTTTTGTACCTGGACCGTACAATAATGAGAGTCTTAAAGAAACAGCATTTATACCAACTTCTCTAAGTGTATTTATTACAACTTCTCCAGTTCTTTTACTCTCAATGTAGCTTGAACGTGGATGAGAGGGAGTCGTATTTCCTATGTCATTTTCATTTGGATAAGTTTTATTACAACCTGAGTATAATTCACTTGAACTCATATAAAAAATTTTCCCATTTTTCCTTAATTTTTTTGATAAATTATAAAGTACAGAAGTATTTAAAAATATATTGTCAATTTTATTTTGTAAAAATTTTTTTGGCTGTCCATAACCAGCGCAATGAAAGATGTAATCAAATTTTGGTAAAAAATTAGTATTTATTTTTACTAAATTTAAATTAAATGATTTTATTTTTTTATTAGAAAACCTTTTTTTATTTCTAGTAATTGCATATATTTCTATCGAAATCTCATTTTTAAAAATTAGTTCATTAAAAAAATTAATTAGACCACTTCCTACTAACCCAGAGGCACCAGTTATAAGTATTCTTTTTTTATTATACTTTTTAAATAAAATTTTTTTATCCACTCTTCTCGAGAAAATTTATTATTCTATTTTTTATAACATTTTTATCTATTTTTAAGTATTTTTTTAATTGTTCTTTCCTACCATACTTATGAATAAAAGTAAAAGGAACAGTAATTGATTCAATATTTATATCTTTTCCATCACAAGATTTTAAAATTTCATTTTCTATTATACCTGAATAAAACGAACCTATTAAAATTACATTTTTAAAAAAATATTTTTTAAACGCAATCCTATCAAATGGTTTTAGAGTAGTGTAGTATAAAATAGTTACAGGTAAATTAATTGTTGCTTTAATTGTATCTTCTAACATATCACCAACAACTAAAATTAATAATTTACCATCATTTTTTATTAAATTTGCTTTTCCAAATTTAACTTTTACACTTTGTAAGTTAGGAGTTTCCGTCAATCTGATGTAAGTTGGGCTATTATTTAAGTATGTTTGTTTAAATAATTTTTTGAATTCATCTGAATGTCCAGGAAGAATACATTGAAAATTTGGAATTGAACTAATTAAATTTACATCATTTGGACAATGATGTGTAGATCCTAGGCCTGAATAATCAAAAGCTCCACCTACTGAAATAAAATTTCCTTTTAAATTTTGATATCCAAAATCAATTTTTAATTGTTCGTATGCTCTTTCTATCAAAAAAGGTGCAATTGTATGAACAATTGGAATATAACCTCCCATAGAAATACCAGCCGCAATACTAATCATTGACTGTTCCATAAGACCAATATTCGTAATATTTTTTGGAAATTTTTTAAAAATATTTCTAAACGAAAAAACGCCAATATCACCTAATAAAATATATAATTGTTTTTGTCTTATTATTTCTTTTTCAATTATTTTTGGAAACAATGCTCTCATGATAGTTCGTTTAGAAAATTATTTAAAACTTCCTTGTTTGGCACTTTATGGTGCCATTCGGGATTATTCTCCATTAATTTAATACCTTTTCCTTTAATAGTATTTGCTATTATAATTTTAGGAACTGTAGAATTTTTCTTTTTAAAAGCTGAATAAATTTTTTCTAAATTATGACCATCAATTTCTATTATTTCATTTTGAAAGTTTTGTAATAATTTTTTTAAATTTTTCATGGGTATAGCTCTTTCACCTGATAAATTAAAATCAATAATTATAGTTAAATTTTTTATTTTTCTTGAATTAACAAATAATAGAGTTTCCCATATTGTACCTTCATTTGCTTCGCCATCACCAATTAAACAAAAAACATTCGGAGGTTTCTTATATTTATATTTTAAACTCATAGCAAGTCCAGCAGATATTGGTAATCCATGTCCTAATGAACCTGTACTAACTTCAAAATATTTATTTTTTGTCTTATCTGGATGCCCTCCAAGTTTAGAATTAAATCTACAAAATGAATATAACTCTTCATCGTTCAATATTTTTAGATTATTTAAAATTCCGTATAAAGCTAGGCTCCCATGACCTTTACTTAATATGAATCTATCTCTTTTTTTTTCAGATACACTTTTAAAATTTTTTAAAATTTCAAAATTATATATTACATATAATATTTCAAGTATTGAAAAAGCACTTGGTATGTGGCCTTCATTTGCTTTAAAGCTTGATTTTAAAATTTTTTTTCTAATATTAGATAATTCTTTTATTGCATTGGTAATTTTTTTTTTACTTAATTTAGTCATTTTGTCTTTTTTCAAAAATAATCAAAATAATAAAAATTATAAAAAATATGTTTAAACTAATTAAATCGCTTAATATTATCTTAATATTAAAAAATATTTCTTTGAATTTAAAGTCTTTAATATTTTTAATCAATCTCTTAATGAAAAAAATTATTCTAGTAAATTTATATGTTTTTGAGTAGCCGAAATCATTTCTTAAGTATCTACCTCTATTAAGAAAATTAACTGCTTCTTTAGAGCATAAGTCTAATATATTTAATGATATTCTATTTTCATCATAAAGGTTCTTTAGGGCAAAATCTCTAGAATTAGTAGCTCTTTGTTCTCTTATTTCAGAATTTTCTAAATAATATTTAATTTTATATACGAGTTCCTCTTCATTGCTAAAATATTCAATGGTGTTCTTGTCAAACATTAATTCAATCTCTGGAACCCACTCTGTTATGCATAAGGTTTTACATAAAGCAGCTTCTATGTTTCTTAAAGTAGGACATGTTCTCCAATTATAGTTTTTGTCTAATATAGTATAAATTTTATGATTATTTGGTTTATTAAAATTTAATGTAATTTTTGACCTCATTAAAATATCATAATAATTTTCTATTGATAAAGCTCCATTTTCACTACCATACCCGAACTTAGTTATTTTAAGTCCTTTTTTTTCAAGTCTATTAATCCAATTAAGTCTATTAGCCTTTGCCGCACCTACAAAACTAATATCAATATCTTTATAAGTATTATTAATTTTTTTTAGATTTATCTGTGGTAATGGCCAGACTAGAGTCGAAGGTATGCCAACTGAGTCAAATTCATATCTTGTTATAGGTGATGTGCACAGCACACCATCAAATTTAGAATAATTTTCTAAATAAAATTTATTATCTGAACTATTATCATACGCTAATCCAAATAATTTAATTCCTAAAGACTTGATTTTTTCAAAAGTTTTTAAATCAAAACAAAAACCTCCTAGTGGTAAATCAATAAGCACAATATCAGTTTTAAAATTTGTACATAATGAAATTATTTTTTTTTGAAAAGAAATATGATCTAATTTTTTGTAAATGTCAGCATGGCTAATGAAGTTAACAAATTTTGAAATTGAATATAATCCTTTCAATTGTGTTCTTATAAAAGATTTAGAAAATTTTCCAAAAACAATTATTCTATTAAATTCTTTTTTACCAATATTATTATTTTTAGAATTATATTTGTACTTTAACCATCTTAAATTACTATTTAAATATTTAGATTTAGGATTATTTTCAAATTTTAAATTCATCATGGTTTATAAAAAATAAAACTTTATCAGAAGTAGAATTCTGATATATCATTTTATCATATATATGAAATATTTATTACTAATAAAAAATTTTTTCATATTATCATTCAGAATATTATTTACACCATATTTTCCAGGATCAATAAATAAAATAAAAATAATTCATAAATATTTATTTTTAACCTTTAGAAATTGTTTTTACAAAAAAGAACAAGGTGGAATTTCACTAAAAAATATTAATGATATTAATAATACATTAGTTAATAAAAACGCTATATCAACTTCGACTTGGAACTTCTTTAACTTTTTAATTATATACCAATTAAAATTTATAAATGTTAAAGATTATTTGAGAACACCAATAGCATTACATACATATAATTCATCATATGTAGATTATGGTTATAAATTAAATGATAAAAGTATATTCAATAATATTTTATTAAGTTTTTCAAAAAATATTCATAAGAGCTTTAATAATGTAGGGGATATAGACAATACTGTTAGGTCATTATCTCATTATGCTGGCTCCTTTACGATAGGTTCAGTAAATATTGAACACTTACTCAATGACAACAACATTATCGAGTTTGGTGCAGGATCAGGTATTAACGCGCTTCTTAACTATCTTGCTTATAATAAAAATATTTGTATTTATGATTTACCATCTATGACTGTTATGCAAAAAAAGATACACCAAACTTACTTCAAACATAATAAAGACGTATCAAATTTAGAAAGAATATTTTATGAAGATAGTCTATCAAAAGTAGAAGATTTTGCTAAAAAAAACAAGTATGGTTTTATTTCCTATTTTGCCTTTAGTGAAACCCCGATTGCTTTGAGAGAAAAATTTTTTAATATACTTCATAATGCATCATTTATTATTATTGCTTCCAATACTATTTTTGAAAATATTGATAATATTTCTTATTTTAATAGTCTTCAAATAAAATTGAGTAAAATTTTTCATTATCAAATTATTGATTTTCCTGATAGATATAAAAATTGGAAACCAGATCATAAGTACCATATTTTCACAAGGAAGATTTAATTAATGGACAAGTACATAGATTTATCATTAAAAAAAAATATTACTAAAATAAGAAATATATCTAAAACTAATACAATTATTCATTGTCATGGTGTTTTCGATCTTCTTCATATTGGCCATATAAAGTATTTTGAAGAAGCCAAATCTTTAGGAGATATTCTTTTTGTTTCAATTACATCTGATAAATTTGTAAATAAAGGTACCGGAAGACCTTTCTTTAATCAGAAATTAAGGTGTGAAGCTGTATCAGCTTTAAAATGTGTTGATTTCGTCACTATTAATAATCATGAAAATTCATCAGATTTAATAAAATTAATGAAGCCAAATATTTATGTCAAGGGTCCTGATTATCAATTTATTAAAGATAAAGATGATAAAAATTTATTACTTGAAAAAAAAGCCGCTAAATCTGTAAATGCATCAATTAGATACACCTCTGGTAAAATTCATAGCTCATCTAATTTACTTAATAAAAATATGAATATTTTTAATGAAGAGCAAATTAAATTTATTTCATCTTTAAAAAAAAGAACATCATTTCAAAAAATAAAACAATCTATTGATTCTCTAGTTAATAAAAAAATTATGATCATAGGAGAAACTATCTTAGATAGATATATTTTTTGTGATGTAATAGGAAAGTCTGGAAAAGAACCAATGCTTGTTAATCATCAATTGGACGCAAATATTTTTGTTGGTGGAATATTATCTGTATCAAACAACATATCAAACTTTTGTGATAAAATTCAAGCAGTTACATACTTAGGTAATGAAAAAAATAATAAGCTAAAATTTATAAAAAGTAAAATTGGGAAAAACGTAAAATTAAATTATGTAGAAAAAAGTAATAGTCCAACAATAATGAAAACTAGACTTGTTGATAAATATACAAATAACAAGCTTAGTGGATTATACAAAATTAATAATGATATGATTTCAAGTAAAGAGGAAAGTAAAATTATTAAAATGATTGATACTCACATAAAGAAAATAGATATTGTAATTATAGTTGATTATAGCCATGGCATGTTAAGTGACAAAATAATTAAACTTTTAATTTCAAAATCTAAATATTTAGCTGTTAATTCCCAACTCAATGCTTTTAATACTAATTATTACGATATTTCAAGATACAGGAATATAGATTATTTATGCATACAGGAGGGAGAATTACGAAATTACTTCAAAGATAAAAAAAACTCCGTAAATTTTTTAATAAAAAAGTTATATAAGTCACAAAAGATTAAAAAAATAACTGTGACTATGGGTAAAAATGGTGTTCTTTCATATGATGGAAAAAATATATATTTTTGTCCTGCATTTGCTAAAAATGTTATTGATAGAATTGGTGCAGGTGATACAATTTTAGCAGTAACTTCAATGTTGAATTCTTTAAACTTGGAGCAAGAAAGTGTTCTTTTCACTGGTAGTCTTGCTGCAAGAGAAACTGTTCAAACTCTTGGTACGGGAAATATATTAAATAAAAAAAATATTATTAGATCAATAGAATATTCATTAAAGTAGATGAAAGTTATAGTAATAGGCGGATGTGGTTATGTTGGATCTCAACTTGTAATCGATTTATTAAATAAGGGTTATAAAGTAAAAGTAATAGATAGTTTTTGGTTCGGTAATTTCTTAAAAAAACATAAAAATTTAATAGTAATAAAAAAAGATATTAGAAAATTAAAAATTACTGATTTTAAAGGTTATCAAACAGTTTTTCATTTAGCAAACGTAGCAAATGACCCTGCTGTTGAATTAAACCAAAGTATGTCTTTTGAAATTAATGTTTTAGCTACAAAGCAAATTTTAGAATTATGTATTTCTGCTAAAATTAAAAAATTTATATTTTCAAGCTCAGGCAGTGTATATGGAATTAAAAAACAAAAAAAAGTAACTGAAAATTTAAGTTTAATTCCTATTTCAATTTATAATAAAACAAAGATGATAGCTGAAAGAGTTATTTTGAGTTACAAAGAATATATAAATGTTATAATTATCAGACCTGCTACAGTCTGTGGTATAAGTTCTAGAATGAGATTAGATGTTTCGGTTAATTTACTTACAACGCAAGCTTTAAAAAATTCAAAAATACAAGTTTTAGGTGGAAAACAAATTAGGCCTAACATTCATATAAAAGATCTTTCAAGTTTATTTATATTCTTATTTGAAAATCAAAAAATTAAATTTGGTATTTTTAATGCTGGGTTTGAAAATATCTCAATTTTTAATTTGGCAAAAAAAATTCAGAAAAAAATAAAAACTAAAATTATAATTAAGAAATCTAATGATAATAGATCATATAGATTGGATTCAAGTAAAATAATTAAACTTGGGTTTAAACCAAAATATGATGTCAATAAAGCAATTGATGAATTAATAGAATATAATAAATATGGAAAATTAAAAAACAACTTAAATTGTTATAATGTTAAATGGATGATTAAGAATAAAATTAAATAAATCTAATTATACAATGAAAATTATAAATGAAAAATATTTAATCTTAGGTTCTAATTCCTTTTCAGGTTCGAATTTTATTAATTATCTTTTAAATAAAAAAAAAATAGTAACCGGGATAAGTAGATCTAGTGAATATAGCCAAATTTTTTTAAAATATTATAAAAATAAAAATATTAAAAATTATAAATTCTTTAAATTGGATATTAATAAAGATCTTCAAAAAATTTTAAAAATTATTGAAGATCTAAAACCAACTCATATTATAAATTTTGCAGCTCAAGGAGATGTAAGAACAAGTTGGCAATATCCAGAACAATGGTATAAAACAAATTTTACTTCATTAGTAAATTTTTCTAATAAATTAATAGGAAACAAATATCTAAAAAAATATTTATCAATTTCAACACCAGAGGTGTATGGATCAACAAAAAATAAAATTTCCGAAACAAACTATTTTGATCCTAGTACTCCGTATGCTTTATCTAAGCTTTCAGCTGATTTGCATTTGAATTTATTAAAAAAAAAATATGATTTTCCTGTATTGTTTTGTAGATCTGCAAATGTTTATGGGCCTTATCAACTATTATATAGAATTATACCAAGAACAATATTGTATGCTAAATTAAATAAAAAAATAATTTTACATGGAAATGGAAATTCTAAAAGATCATTTATCCATATAGATGATGTTGTTAGAGGTTATGATTTAATTTTAAAAAAAGGTAGTTATGGTTCAGCATATCACATTTCACCTTCCGAACCTCTAATATCTATATATAATCTTGTCAAAAAAATTTGTAAAATAATACAGTACGACTTTAGTTCTTTAGTAGAGTTTTCTAATGAAAATTTCGGTCAAGATTTCTCTTATAACTTAAATTCAAATAAACTTAAAAGTTTAAGTAATTGGAGTTGCAAAATGAAATTAGGGGATGGCATTATACAAACAGAAAAATGGATTAATGACCACTGGGAAAATATAAAAAAAGCACCATATAATTACAAA
Organism: uncultured Alphaproteobacteria bacterium; assembly: GCA_902628645.1. Lineage (GTDB taxonomy): Bacteria > Pseudomonadota > Alphaproteobacteria > HIMB59 > CACPNW01. Next base: position 45,987 of record CACONS010000005.1, read on the forward strand.
CATAAAAAATGAAAAAAAATAATAAAATTCTTAACTTTCTTCCTCAACAGTATTCTCAGAATAATAAATTTAGAATAAATCATAATTATCTTAAAGAACAATTTAATGATTCTGAAAATATTATCTCTCAAATTAAAGAATTATCACAAAAATGCGATTTTACGTTAGGTGAAGAAGTAGACAAATTTGAAAAAAAATTTGCTAAAATTTCTAATTCTAAGTATGCAATCGGAGTTGGCAGTGGAACTGATGCAATAATTTTAAGTTTATTAGCTGCAGGTATTAACAAAGGTGATGAGATAATCACAACTCCATATACATTTTATGCTACTGTGGGTGCAATAGCTTCAATCGGAGCAATACCTAAATTCGTAGATGTTTCCCATGACTATAATATTAATCCTGACAATATAGAAAGAGCGGTTACAAAAAAAACAAAAGCAATCCTTCCTGTACATTGGGCAGGGTTGATATGTAATATGCAAAGTATATCAAGAATTGCAAAAAAATATAAATTACACATAATTGAAGATGCTTGTCATGCAATTCTAGCACATAGGAAACAGAAGAGACCAGGGCATTATAGCATTGCTGCAGCATACAGTATGCATCCGCTTAAAAATTTAAATGTTTGGGGTGATGGAGGTGTAGTTACAACTAATTCCAAAAAAATAAGGGATAAGATAATGTTACTTAGAAATCATGGATTAGCAAGTAGAGATAAATGCAAATTATTTGCAGGAAACTCAAGACTTGATACTATTCAAGCAATAGTTGCAAATAATATGCTTAAAAAAATTAATTCAATAACAAACTCTAGGATAAAAAATGCTAAACTTTTTGATAATTTATTATCTGATATAAAACATATAAAACTGCCACCAAGATTAAAAGAGGCTAAGCAAGTTTTTCATTTATATATAATTCAGGCCACTAAGAGAGATAAGTTAAAAAAATATCTTAATTCATTTGGCATAGACGCCAAAATTCATTACCCAACACCGATGCATCTTCAACCTGCATCTAAAATTTATGGATATAAAAGGGGAGATTTTCCAATTACTGAACAGTTTACTAAAAATATATTATCACTTCCAGTACACGAATACATTACAAGCGAAGATATTAAATTTGTATCGAATAAAATTAAAGATTTTTATAAAAAAAAATGAAAATTCCATTCGTTAATCTTGGAAAACAATATTTAAATCTAAAAGGTGAGATATTAAGTAAATTTGATGAAATTTCAAAAAAAGGTGAATACATTTTAGGTTCAGAATTAGAAAAATTTGAGTCTGAATTTTCTAAATTCTGTGAAACAAAATATTCTGTTGGTCTAGGTAATGGTTCAGATGGATTAACATTTTCTTTATTATATTTTAATATTAAAAAAGGTGATGAGGTTTTGATACCAGTTAACTCTTTTGTTGCAACTGCTTGGACAGTTGCAAATGTTGGTGCAAAACCAGTTTTCATAGATGTAAGCGATGATTATAATATGGACACAGAATCAATTGAAAAAAATATCAATTCAAAAACTAAAGCTATTATTCCAGTTCATTTAACTGGAAATATTTCAAAAATAGATAAAATCTTAAATATTGCAAAGAAATATAATCTCAAAACTATTGAAGATTCAGCTCAAGCAATTGGAGCAAAATATAATAACAAGAAGGCAGGATCATTTGGTAATGTAGCTAGCTTCAGTTTACACCCTCTAAAAAATTTACATGTAAGTGGTGATGGGGGAATAATAACTACTAATAATAAAAATATTTATAGATTTATGAAAAAAGTTAGAAATCATGGTTTAAAAAATAGAGATGAGCTTGAATTTTGGGGCTATAATTCAAGATTAGATAATATTCAAGCTGCAATCGGTAGAATAAAATTAAAATACATTAATAGATGGAACAATCGCTTTAGAAAAATTGCTTCTTATTATTCAAAAGAACTTAAGGATATAGTCACTACTCCAATTATAAATGAAAAAAGTACACCAGTTTTTCACAGATATATAATTCAATCAAAATATAGAGATAAATTAAAAAATTTCTTATTTAACAAAGGTATAGATACAAGAATAAATTATCCAATACCGTTGCACCTTCATAAAGCTTCAAAATATCTTAATTACAAAAAGGGTGATTTTCCAAATGCTGAGCAGCAATCAAAAAACATATTAAGTTTACCAATTTATAATGAATTAAGTGATAACCAAGTAGATTATGTTGTTAAATCTGTTAAAGAATTTTATAAATATTTGTGAATATAACCAATATAAGTATAATATAGACTGTGGAAAAAAAAATTAAGCTCTCCGACTATGTAGCTCAATTCTTATCTAATATATCTGACTTTGCCTTTGTTGGACATGGTAGTAGTGTAGTTCACTTACTTGATAGTATTGATAAAAGAAAAGATATTAAAAATATTTCATCTCAAAATGAACAGGGCGCATCCCTGGCTGCTGATGCATATTCTAGATGCTCAGATAAAATTGGTATAAGTATAGCAACAAGTGGCCCAGGCATAATTAACTTACTACAAGGAATAGGTTGCTCTTATTTTGATTCTATACCACATTTTATTATTTCTGGAGCAGTACCAACTAATAATATGAGAGATAATAAGAATATTAGACAAGTAGGGTTTCAAGAAATGGAAGTTGTAGATATTGTAAAACCATTAACTAAATATGCTGTATTATTAAAAAAAGCGTCAGAAATTAAATATGAACTTGAAAAAATGCTTCATATTTGTAAGTCCGGTAGGCCAGGTCCAGTCCTTATAGATCTTCCAGATGATTTACAAAGGGAATATATTAATCCAAATAAATTAAGATCTTATAATAGTAATACTAAATCACAAAAAAACAATATTACTAAAAAAAAAATAAGCAAATTTTTTCAATTAATAAATACTGCCGAAAGACCAGTCATAATAATCGGGAATGGTGCAAAAAAATATAAAAATGAAATAAATAATTTTATAAAAAAAACAAACATTCCCTATCTCTTAACTTGGGCAACTTTTGATATGTTTAATCATAATGAAAGACAATGTTTGGGAACTTTTGGTGTAGCTGCTACAAGATTTGGTAACTTTACCGTGCAAAACTCTGATTTGATTATCACTTTTGGATCAAGATTAAGCTATCAATTAACCGGGGCAAACAAAAACACTTTTGCACCCAATGCAAAAAAGATTATTATTGATATTGATAAATATGAAATAAAGAAAAAAAATTCAGTAAAAATAGATTTAAGTTTTAATAATGACATTGGGTATTTTTTGTCACAAATTAAAAATTACAAATTTAATTATAATAAAAATAAATTTAAAGGATGGATTGATTTTTCAAATTCATTAATTAAAAAATATCCAGTTGTTAAAAAAGAATATTTTAAACAAAAAAAATATGTAAACCCATACGTTTTCTTTAAAGTATTTTCTTCGATTTCAAAAAAAACAGATATTTTAATTCCTGATGCTAGTGCAAATTTAATCTGGGCATATCAATCATTAGAACCAAAGATTGGTCAAAATATATTTACAGCTTTAAATCATTCTCCTATGGGTTACTCAATAGCCGCAAGCGTGGGAGCAAAATTATTCCAAAACCAAAAAAAATTAAAAAGCAACGTTTCAGCTTTTATTGGTGATGGTTCTGTGGCAATGAACGTTCAAGAATTAGAGACAATTTCTTATAACAAACTTAATGTAAAAATATTTATACTAAATAATAAAGGTTATGGTCTTATAAAAGGCACCCTTGAGTTATTTTTAAATAAAAATTATGTTGGAGTAGATCCAGAAAGTGGTTTGAGTATTCAGGATTTTAAAAAAATGGCAAATTCGTATAATATTCCATACATAAGAATTGAGAATCATAAAAATCTGAAACAAAAATTAATTAAAATTCTTCAGTCTAAATCTCCAGTAATTTGTGATTTAATTGTTGATCCTGATCAGAGAGTAGTTCCTAAACTCTCATCTGGAAACCCCATTCATATTATGTCTCCTTTACTTTCACAAAAAGAAACAAGCAAAATTATGAATTATTCAAAATAAAATGACAGTTGAAACTAAAGCGGCTGTATTATTTGATTTGAATAAACCCTTAAAAATAATAAATCTTGATTTGCCTTATCCTAAAAAAGGGGAGGTGCTAGTTAAAATTTTTTATAGTGGAATTTGTCATACTCAACTTTTAGAAATTTCAGGTAAAAATGCTGCAGGATCATTTATACCTAATCTTTTGGGTCATGAAGCATCAGGTGAAGTAATAAAAATTGGAACGGGGGTTACAAAAATTAAAAAAGGTGACAGAGTGGTTCTCTCTTGGATTAAGGGTAAAGGCTTAAATGTTATACCTAAACCAATTAACTATAAAAATATAAAAATAAATAGAGGATCCGTAACTACATTTTCAAATTATACTGTTGTATCAGAAAATAGAGTTTTTAAGATATCAAAAAAATTACCTGCTCACATAGCATCTCTTTTAGGATGTGCAGTTCCTACTGGGATGGGTATGATAATTAATAATGCAAAGTTAAAAAAAAATTCTTCAATTACAATAATTGGTTGTGGAGGCATAGGAATAAATGCAATTCATGCCTCCAAAATTCTTGGAGCAAAAAAAATAGTAGGAATCGATTTAAATAAAAATAAAAAAAAATTGATTAAAAGCTTTGGAGCTACTCATTTCATAAATTATAAAACAAAAAATATTAAAGAAAAAATTGATAAAATCCTTGGTACAGAGGGCTCAGATTATGTAGTTGATACAGTTGGCCGAAAAGAAACTATGGAACTTGCTTACAATTTAGCAAATAACAATAGAGGTCATGTAATTTTATGTGGAGTGCCTAATCCTTTAGATTTAAAAATTTCAATAAATCCATTTCCTTTATATTATGGTAAAAAATTAGTAGGAACTGGGGGTGGTGAGACAATTCCTGATAAAGATCTTAAAAAATACGCAAGTATGTATTTAAATAATCAAATAAATCTAAAAAAAATGATTACAAAGATTTATTCTTTAAAAGAGATTAACAAAGCAATTCAGTTTTTAAAAAAAGGAAATTGTGTAAGAGTTTTAATTAATATGAATGAATAATATTTTATGAAAAAAAATGTATTTTATTTCATTTTATTTTTAGAAAAACTTTTATCTCCACCACCAAATTTTGTATTATTAAACTATAATGATCGACTCATACATTATTTTTACAAAATTTTTAAAGGTAAAAATATACTTCTTAATCTTTTAAGATTTCTTAGATACAGTTTTTTATATCTGCTATCTTATTTTTTTTTCCCAATTTCCTTAATTTTAAAATTTCTAAATTTTAAGTTTATCAATATCGATCTATCTCAAATTGGTTCTTTGACATATTTTGATTTATTAATCAGAGAAAGTATTATTAAAAATAATTTATATAAATACCGTACTTTTGCAATTGCATCATATTTTAATGATGGAAATTCATATTTAGTTAATCTTTATTCCAGATATGCAATTTTTATAAGAAACCCTTTTTTTAAATTCTTGTTATCACCTTTTTTTATGTCCAACATATTTCAGGACAATTCATTTAAATATGATATGGTTAATCATACTGCTTATAACTCTCATAAAATTTGGAATAATTATTATAATATATCTAAAAATAAAAACTTAATCACTTTTCCAAAAAAAGATAAAAATCAAATAGAAAAAGTATTAAGTCCATTCATAAATGTAAAAAAATTTGTAACTTTACATGTTAGAGATAAAAATTTTTATGGCAGAAAATCTATTAGGGATGCTGATATTAATACATATAAAGAAACTATTAAATATCTTATAAATCTAGGCTTTTCTGTAGTTCGTTTAGGTGATCATAAAAGTTCAGAATTAAATTTTAAATTTGATAATAATTTTTTTGATTATTCAAAATCAAATATTAAAAAACCTGAGATTGATGTTTTTCTACTTTCTCAATGCTCTTTTTTTATAGGCTGCTCATCTGGACCAGCAGATGTTCCAAAACTATTTGGAAAAAATTCATGTAATGTAAATCATTTTACATTGCCCAACGCTTTTAATTTTTTAGAAGGAGACTTAACATCAATTAAAAAACTAAAATATAAAAAAAATGATCAATTAGTGCCATTCGACTTACTACTAAAAGATCCTTTGGCAAAAAATCCATCATTAGACTTACTAACTAAAATTGATATATATGTTGAAGATAATACTTCTGATGAAATTTTACAAACTGTTAAAGAGTTTTTAGGCAAGAGTAAGAAAAATATCTTTTTACAGAATAAAGCTAAAAAATTATTGAATAAAAAAAATTATAGTTATAATGCTAAGGGTAATTTATCAACTGTACTATGTGAAATGTATTTAGATTAATTTTATTAATTAAAATTTATACTATTCCATCATAATTCGCGCTCTCCCCACCATCTATTGGTAAGCATGACCCTCTCATCATGGAATTTTCTTCTGAAGCTAAAAGAGCAATTGATGGCATTAGTTCATAGTCATTTCCAATTTTTTTTCTCGGTTGCTTTTTTAAAATAAAATCATTAACAATCTTCTTATTCTTTTTTAATAATCTTTCCCATGAGTTATTGGGTGCATAAAAAGCACCCGGTAATATTGCATTTACTTTTATATTTGTATCAGCTAACTCCCTCCCAATACTTCTAACATAAGCTGCTAAAGCTGCTTTAACTGTGTTATAACCAACTGATGCTATAGCTGAAGTTGATGCTGTACTTCCAATATGTATTATATTGCATGATTTATTTTTTTTTAAAACTTTATTTATTATTTTTGAATTGATTTCTACACTTGTACTTAAATTAATTTTAAATAATTTTTCAATATCTTTAGAATTTATCAGTGGCTGCCTTAGTGACAAACCCCCACCCATACAATGAATTATAATATCATAAAATTTTTTTTTAAGTGCAATTGATATTAAATTTCTAATATTATTTGATTTACTTAAATCTTTACCAAAATAAATATTATTTTCATTTTTAATTTCATTTTTAATTTTTTTTATATTTTTAATATTACTACCACACACAAGAACATCTGATCCTAAATTGTTAAAATATTTGGTACATGTCAAACCAAGACCACTTGATGAACCAGTAATTAAAATTTTTTTATTTTTGAATTGATCAAAATTAATCATTAATATTTAGATTATTATCATATATAGTTATACAATAAAACTATTCTAAATAATATTTATGAAAATTGACTTATTAAAAAGTATTAAAAAAGTAAAACGAGACACAAAACTTAGAGCAAAAACAAAAACATTAGAACAAAGGAAAAAAGCTCTGAAGTTTGGGTGGGAATACTTTGATAAAAAAGGTATTTGTTACAATGGTTATACTTATGATGGAAGATGGATACCAGTAGTTAAAAGATTAATAGATTTTTACAAATTGAAAAAAGGTAACAAAGTTTTAGATTTAGGATGTGCGAAAGGTTATCTGCTATATGATTTTTATAATGCTATGCCATCTTTAAATTTATACGGCATTGATATATCAAGATATGCAATTGCATGCTCTCCTCCTGAAGTAAAAAAATTTATAAAGTATGGCAATGCTAAGAATTTAAATATGTTTGAAGATAATTTCTTTGATTTAGTAATTTCTATAAATACAATTCACAGCTTTAAATCTATTGAAGAAACGGAAAAGGCAGTTTCTGAAATTCAAAGAGTAAGCAAAGGTAAATCATACATAGTCGTTGATAGTTATAAAACCAAACTTGAAAAAACTAGAATGCTAGAATGGCAAGTGGCAGGTCATATGGTAATTTCAGAAAAAAACTGGTTAGAAATTTTTAAAAAAACAAATTTTACTGGAGATTATAATTGGTTTAAACCTTAGTAAGAAGTTTTTTTGTTATAAATAACTTGTATTTAGACCTTCTTCATAATACATGGTTTTTCTTATCGCGGGATGGAGCAGCCCGGTAGCTCGTCAGGCTCATAACCTGAAGGTCGTAGGTTCAAATCCTACTCCCGCAACCAAAAATTGATAGATTCTAATTTTTTTAATAACTTTTGTTTTTGATACGATTTATCCCCAGAAATCTTGGAAAAAAATACTTTTTTTTGGGTTTGACAAGGAAATTTAATACTATTATAGGCACATACTCTTTTCTAAGAAATTCTTGGTAAAGTTATAATCCTTTTTATAAATCTTTGTTTGTAGAAGGTTATATGCTCTTTAATATGTTAATAAGATAATAAAGAGATACGTAGACAACAATTCGTAATTAAAATTTTACGAATGTTAAAGGAATACGTATCAACAAATACTTTTGTTTATACAAGAAGTATTCCGCTTTAACGGACGTTCCGTAATTTTTGACTTCGGTCAAATTTACTCAACTTAAGAGTTTGATTATGGCTCAGAACGAACGCTGGCGGCATGCCTCATACATGCAAGTCGAACGAAACCTTCGGGTTTAGTGGCGCACGGGTGAGTAACATGTGGGAATCTACCTGAAGGTTCGGAATAACTGCGGGAAACTGTAGCTAATACCGGATGTGTCTGCAAAGAGAAAGATTTATCGCCTTCAGATGAGCCCGCACTAGATTAGCTAGTTGGTGAGGTAACTGCTCCACCAAGGCCACGATCTATAGCTGATTTGAGAGGATGATCAGCCACACTGGGACTGAGACACGGCCCAGACTCCTACGGGAGGCAGCAGTAGGGAATATTGGACAATGGGGGAAACCCTGATCCAGCAATGCCGCGTGAGTGAAGAAGGCCTTCGGGTTGTAAAACTCTTTCATCAATGATGATAATGACATTAATTGAAGAAGAAGCTCCGGCTAACTTCGTGCCAGCAGCCGCGGTAATACGAAGGGGGCTAGCGTTGTTCGGAATCACTGGGCGTAAAGCGTATGTAGGCGGATCAAAAAGTTAGATGTGAAATCCCTGGGCTCAACCCAGGAACTGCATTTAAAACTAGTGAT
>CACONS010000005.1:60000-71545 GCA_902628645.1 uncultured Alphaproteobacteria bacterium
ATTGCAAGTATACCTTTCGTTTTTATTGTAATATTTTTTTCAATTAAAGAAGTGTCGATATTAAATGTTTCTTTATCAACATCTATAAAATTTAGTTTATAATTATTTTGAATAAAAGGACTATATGAGGTACTCCATCCAATGCCTGGTACAATGAACTCATCATTATTTTTTAGATTTAATTTAGAATGTAGTTTCATAGAGCTTACTCCAACCAAATTTGCTGAAGATCCAGAATTTAACATTAAGCAATGTTTTCTTTTGTGAAATTTAGATACATTTTTCTCTAGTAATTCAACTTTTTCTCCTTGAGTCAAATTTCCACTTTTTAATGTTTTAAAAATAGAATTAATTTCTTTTTTATCCCAAGTGTCATTCGTTAGAGGAATGCCATTATTAAAATTTGTATTTTTCTTTATCATTAAAAATATTGTTAATCCTTATATTTATAATTGTATGTTTACAATGAATACTAGATATTTATATAACTTATATATTAATTCGTAATCTAGCTTTATTTTTAGAAAAATGAATAAAAAAATTATCTCAATAATTCTCGCAAGAAAAAATTCTAAAAGAATAAAAAATAAAAATATGGTACTTGTAAATAAATTACCATTAGTATTGCACTCAATAAATTGTGCAAAAGAATCTAAATTTATAAAAGATATTTATGTTTCTTCTGATTCAAATGAAATCAACAAAATATGTAAAACAAATAATGTAAGTTTTATAAAAAGATCAAAAAAATTATCTGGTGATAAAATTCATAGTGATGAAGTTCTTTTTGATGTTATTGATAAGTTATTTATAAAATCAAAATTTGATTTAGTTGTTTTTTTACAGCCGACTTCTCCTCTTCGTCCAAAAAATGTTTTAGACAAAGCAATTAAATATTTTATTGAAAATAAAGCTGATTCACTTTTTTCCTCAACATTATTTAAAAATCATATATGGACTCAAAATAATTACCTTAAGCCTATTAATTATGATTATAAAAATAGGCAATTTGAGCAAGAAAAATACAATCAATTTAATGAAAATGGCTCATTCTATATTTTTAATGCAAGGAAATTTTTAAAATATAAGAATAGATTATTTGGAAGAAAGACTCACTATGAAATACCTTATTTATATTCATTTCAAATAGATGAAAAGATTGATGTTGATCTATTAAACTTTTTATTTACTATAAAAAAAATATAAAGTTTTAGGAGCTATAAATTAATGAATTTAGACAGCAAAAAGATATATATTATTGCTGAAATTGGAATAAACCATAATGGCGACCTTAACATAGCAAAAAAATTAATAAAATCTGCATCTGAATGTGGAGCTGATGCTGTTAAATTTCAAAAAAGAACAATAGATATTGTCTATAGTAAAGAAATACTTGATCAGCCTAGAGAAAGTCCTTGGGGAAAAACTCAAGCAGAACAAAAATATGGATTGGAATTTGAATTAGAACAATACAACGAAATTGATAAGTATTGTAAAGATTTACAAATTGACTGGTTTGCGTCAGCGTGGGATATAAATAGTCTTAAATTTTTAGAACAATTTGATTTAAAATTTAATAAGGTTGCTTCTGCTATGATTACTGATTTATCTTTGTTGGAAAGTATAGCATTAATGCAAAAACATACATTTATTTCAACAGGAATGTCTTCTAAATCAGATATTGATAATGCAGTTGAGATTTTTAAAAAAAATAAATGTTCATTTGAATTGATGCATTGTATTTCAACATATCCGATGAAATCAGAAGATGCAAATTTGAATACAATAGATGCACTTAGAGAATTATATAAATGTAATGTAGGTTATAGTGGACACGAAAATGGGATTGCAATATCAACCGCAGCTGCTGCTTTTGGTATAAGTTCTTTAGAAAGGCATATTACACTTGATAGAACAATGTATGGATCAGATCAGGCGGCATCATTAGAGATTAATGGCTTTAGACAACTAGTCGGTGCTGTAAGAAAGGTTGAGTTAGCATTAGGAAAAAATATTGTAGGTGTAGTTCTTGAGGAAGAAAAACCAATTGCTAAAAAGTTAAGAGCTCATATAAAAAATTGAGTAAAAAAATCTACTGTTTTGATTTGGACGGCGTTATTTGCAATAATACCTATGGTGATTATGATAATGCTAAGCCCTATAAAGATGTTATATCCAAAATTAACTCAATTTATGAAGATGGAAACTATGTTTTAATATACACTTCAAGGTACATGGGAAAACTTAATGGTGATACAACTAAAGTTGTGGATTTTGGATATGAGAAAACAAAAAAACAGCTTGATATGTGGGGGCTTAAGTATAATAAAATTCAATTAGGTAAGCCAGAATACGATGTAATAATAGATGATAAAAGTTTATTTTATAATTCAAACTGGATTAATCAAATTTAAAAATTTTGGACATATTTTATTTATTTAATATTAATATAATAAGTATTATTAAATTATTTGTAAAAATATTTAAATGATTAAGTTTTCAATAGTTGTTCCAGTTTATAATGAGGCTAAAAATATTAAATTATTAATACCTGAAATTGAAAAATATATTGACTTAAATATTAATGAATTAATTATTGTTGATGATGGAAGCAATGATAATACTCAAGATGTGCTTAAAAGTTTTAAAAATATTAAAGTTATAAATAATAAAAAAAATTATGGCCAAAGCTATTCAATCAAAAATGGTATAATAAATTCCAATAATAATTTGATTGTAACAATGGATGGAGATAGACAAAACCATCCTAAGGATATCAATAAGCTAGTTGAATTATATTATCTACATAAAGAAGTATTTTTAATTGGAGGAATTAGAAAAAAAAGACAAGATAATTTTATTAAAATTTTGTCTTCAAGAATTGCAAATTATGTAAGAATGATAATTCTTAAAGATCAATGTCCAGATACTGGATGTTCATTAAAAGTATTTGATAAAAAAATTTTTCTTCTATTTCCTTTTTTCAATGGAATTCATAGGTTCCTACCTGCTTTATTTTCTGGCTTTGGATTCAAAACAATGTTTGTTCAAGTAAGTCATCATAAAAGAGAATTTGGGGTATCAAAATATGGAACCTTTGATAGACTGTATAAAGGTATTATAGATTTAATTAAAGTGAAAAAAATAATCAAAGAAAAAAAGAATGATAACAAATTACATTAATAATTTATCAAATATTGAAATTCTATTTTTAACTATAGGATTTCTAGGGCAGGGCATATTTGCTTCGAGATTTATTGTGCAATGGATTTATTCTGAAAAAAAAGGTGAAAGCTATATTCCAATAATCTTTTGGTATCTTAGTATTTTTGGTGGAATTGGTCTATTAACATATGCTATTTTTAGAAAGGATCCTGTAATAATAGTAGGTCAAATTTTTGGAATTTTTATTTATGTAAGAAATCTTATTTTAATTTATAAAAAAAAGGATAAATAATTTTTATGAATAAAATACAAAATTATATCAATGGTAGAAATCAAAATATATCAAAAATTGAGCAAAATATTTTTAATCCTTCAACAGGAGAAATAAATGGCAAAGTCGTATTATCTGATGAAAAAGACTTTGATAATTGTGTTAATAGCTCTGAAAATGGCTTTAAAATATGGAAAGAATATACACCTCTAAAGAGGTCCCGGATATTAGCAAAATATAAGGATCTTATTGAAAAAAATATAAATGAATTAGCTACATTAGTCTCAACTGAACATGGAAAAACAATAGATGATGCTAAAGGATCTGTAATTAGAGGAATGGAAGTAGTTGAATTCGCCATAGGAATACCTCATTTGCTTAAGGGAGATTTCTCTCAAAATGTCGGTGCTGGTATTGACTCTTGGTCTATTAGGCAGCCTTTAGGAATTACAGCAGGCATAACACCATTTAATTTTCCTGCAATGGTACCAATGTGGATGTATCCAATATCAATTGCTTGTGGAAATTCGTTTATCTTAAAACCATCAGAAAAAGATCCATCATGTCCTTTGAGATTGGCAGAATTATTTACTGAAGCCGGACTACCACCAGGTGTATTAAATGTAATAAATGGTGATAAAAATGTTGTTAATAAAATATTAACTTCAAATAAAATATCTTCAGTTAGTTTTGTAGGGTCTACACCCGTGGCAAAATATATTTATAAAACTGCTTCTGAAAATGGAAAGAGAGTGCAAGCACTTGGGGGAGCGAAAAATCATATGGTAGTAATGCCAGATGCTAACTTGAATCAAGCAGTAGATGGACTAATAGGTGCCGCATATGGATCAGCAGGCGAAAGATGTATGGCGATATCTGTTGCAGTAGCTGTTGGAGATATAGCTGATCAATTAGTAGAAAAAATTGCAAATAAAGCACAAACACTCAAAGTGGCTCCATTTACTGATCCAGAATCTGAAATGGGACCTCTAATTAGTAAAGAGCATAAAGATAAAGTAGAGAACTATATAAATATAGGTCAAAAAGAAGGAGCAAATTTAATTTTAGATGGCAGAAATTATAAAATTCAAGGTTATGAAAATGGTTTTTTCCTTGGCCCAACATTATTTGATAATGTTACTCAAAATATGGAAATATACAAACATGAGATTTTTGGACCTGTGCTATCTGTAATAAGGGTAAAAAATTATGAACAGGCTATAAAACTAGTTAATGATCACTCATATGGAAATGGAACTAGTATATATACATCTGATGGTGAAGTCTCCAGACATTTTACTACAAATTGCCAAATTGGAATGGTGGGTGTAAATGTTCCTATACCGGTTCCAATGGCTTTTCATAGTTTTGGTGGTTGGAAACAATCTTTATTTGGAGATCATTCTATGCATGGAGAAGAAGGAGTACGTTTTTTTACTAAGTTAAAGACAGTAACAAGTAGGTGGCCAAAAAGTATTCAATCTGGACCAGAGTTCGTTATACCAACTAATTAATGAATATTTTAATCACTGGTTGTGCTGGATTTATCGGGTTTCATCTATCTAAATTATTATCAGTACAAACTAATCATAATATTATAGGAATAGATAATTTGAATGAATATTATGATGTAAATTTAAAAAAAGATAGATTAAAAATTTTAAAAAAAATCAAAAAATTTATTTTTCTCAAAGTAGATATTTGTGACGAAGATAAATTAAAAAAAATTTTTAAAAAATATGATATAAAAATAGTTGTACATCTTGCTGCACAAGCAGGAGTAAGAAACTCAATTAAAAAACCAAAAGATTATTTAAATAATAATTTAATTGGTTTTTTTAATATTATAAATTTATCAAATATATTTAAAATAAAACATTTTATTTATGCTTCCACGAGTTCTGTATATGGAGACACAAAAAAATTCCCTTTATTTGAAAATGATGAAACTAGTAAACCACTTTCTTTTTATGCAGCTACAAAAAAAAGTAATGAAGTTATAGCTTATTCATACAGTAATATATTTAAATTACCAACAACAGGTTTAAGATTTTTTACTGTTTATGGCACATACGGTAGACCTGACATGTCATTATTTAAATTTGTAAAAAATATAAAAAGTGACAAAAAAATTGATTTATATAATTTTGGTGATCATTATAGGGATTTTACTCATGTAACCGATGTAGTAAATTCAATCAAAAGTTTGTTAAAAAAAGCATCTAACAAAAAAATTCCTTATTCAATAATTAATATAGGTAGTAATAAACCAATCAAATTAAAATTTTTTTTATCTTTAATAGAAAATAAACTTAATAAAAAAGCTAAATTAAAACTTCTCAAATTACAAAAAGGAGATGTGCATAAAACTCATGCAAATATTAATAAATTAAAAAATGTTTCTAAGTATTCTCCAAATAAATCATTAAAATCTGGAATTTCTGAATTTATTGATTGGTTTAATTCATATTATGACTAAAGGATTAAACGTATATTTTAGCCCTTTACATATTTCTTTTCTATTAATATTACTTATCCCTGCATCGCTCATAAGCGGACCATTTATTCCTGATTTATTTGTATCAATAATAAGTTTTTTAGTAATTTTCTTATTTTTTAAATCTGAATATAAAAAATATTTTTTTAATGAATTTACATTTTTCTTTATAATATTTTATATATATCTTTTAATATCTTCATTTACATCTAATAATATTTTACTCTCATTAAGTAGTTCATTATTTTATTTTAGGTTTTTTTTGTTTGCTATTTGCATATGGATTGTTTTTGATAATTATAAGATTAAATATTTTTTTTATTCTATTTTAATACCAATTTTAATATTATTTGTAGATGGTACTTATCAATATTTTTATGGATATAATTTAATAGGTATACCTTTAGGTCAACAAGATCGAGTATCAAGCTTTTTTGGTGAAGAATTGAAGATGGGAAGTTTTGTTGTGCGGTTTTTGCCTGCTTTAATTGCTATATTTTTTATAACTTATTACAAAAGTAAAAATTTAATTTATTTTAATTTAATTATTATAATTTCATTTTTTATTATTGTTATTTCTGGAGAAAGAACAGCTTTAGCAATGAGTTTATTAATAATTTTATTCACAATATATTTTAGCTATTTTTTTTATAAAATTAATATTTTTTTAATTGTACCAATAATTATCTTATTTCTATTAATGGTATATTTAGATTATAATATTTTTTTTAGATTTATTTTAAAAACATTGAGCCAATTCAATTTCCTATCTGATGATTTTGATTTTATGAATTTAAATATGCTGTCTGAACATCATCATGAAATATATACATCTTCATGGAAAATTTTTCTGGATAATAAAATTTTTGGTATTGGGCCAAAGATGTTCAGAATAGAATGCTCAAATTATATTTCTAGTTTAGATCCTTGCACTACACATCCGCATAACTTTTATTTGCAAACTCTTTCAGAAACTGGATTGATTGGATTTATTCTTATTTCGATGTTCTATTGTTATCTTTTGTATTCTCTTTTAAAAATTTTTATAAATAGAAATCAAAATTCAAATATAATTTATTCCTTTGCTCTGTTTAGTTTATTAGTTCAGTTTTTCCCTTTCTTTCCTTCTGGAAATCTTTTTAATAATTGGTTATGTATAATAATGTTTTATTCATTAGGATTATTATTTTATGGAAAGACATATGCTAAATAATTCAAATATTAAACCCTGTATAATTGGAATGGGTTATGTGGGATTACCTCTTTTTTTAGAATCAACAAAATATTTTAACACCATTGGTTTTGATAAGGATAATACAAAAATAAAAATATTAAAAAAAAAATACAAAAAGCATTCAAAACAATTATTTAATAATGCAAATTATATTAAAAATAGTAATTTTTTTATAGTTTGTGTTCCTACACCAATAGATAAAAATAATATACCCAATCTATCTCAACTTAAAGATGCTTGTAAAACAGTTGCATCAGTTATGAGACCAGGATCAATTGTCATTTTCGAGTCTACTGTTTATCCTGGCTGTACAGAAGAAGTTTGTTTGCCAATTTTAAGCAAAATATCAAATTTAAAATATAAAAAGGATTTTTTTATTGGTTATAGCCCAGAAAGAATTAATCCTGGTGATAGAAAAAAAAATATTACCAATATAGTTAAAGTTGTATCTGCTTGTAACGCTTATTCTCTTAAGATTATCAATAATTATTATAAAAAAATTGTTAAAATTGGAACACATATAACAAATTCAATTAGGAATGCTGAAGCTGCTAAAGTTATAGAAAATACTCAAAGAGATTTAAATATTGCATTTGTAAACGAGCTTTCAATTATGTTTAAAAAATTTAATATTGATACTAAAGAAGTTCTTAAAGCTGCAAGAACAAAATGGAATTTTTTAGATTTTCAACCCGGTCTAGTAGGAGGCCACTGTATTGGTGTTGATCCATATTACCTAACATACAAATCAAAAAAAATGGGATTTAATCCAAATTTTATTCTTTCTGGAAGAAAGATTAATGAAAATATGTACAAAATTGTTTGTTCAGAAATTATTGCACTATCAAAAAAAAAAAAAATTACTTTAAATGGTTCTAAACTTCTAGTTTTAGGAATTACTTTTAAAGATAATTGTGACGATTTTAGAAATTCACAAATAATAAAAATTATTAACTATCTTAAAAATAAAAAAATCAACATAGAAGTTTATGATCCTATTGTAGATAAAAAATCAATCAAACTCAAAAAAATCAAAATATTAGAAAAACTATATTTTAAGAGAAAATACGATATAATTATTCTTGCTAGAAATCATAAAGTCTTCAATAATTTAAAATATAAACATTTTACTAAATTAAAAAAAAATAATTCAGTCTTTTATGATATTAATAATTATTTTAAAAAAAATTTAATTGATGGATCATTATAAATGTTATCTAATCTTAGATGGTATATTTATAATTTTGCTTATAAAGAAAATAAATTTCTATTTTTTATATGTCTAATTTTAGGTTTACTTGCAGCTATTTGCGCAAGTGTAGGAGTTGGCTTATTAGTTCCCACTATATCATATTTAATAAATGAAATTCCGAATAGTTATTTCTACGAAATATTAATTTATTTTATAGAAATATTCTCTGTAGAATTTAATATTTTCAATGCCTTATTAATTGCATCTATAATTATTTTTTTAGGGGATTTTTTTGCATATTTATCAATGATTATTTCATCGTATCTTACTAAAAAATCACTAATTGAATCTAGATCAACATTATTTAAAAAAATTCTCTATAATGATTTTCTTGATATAATAGAAAACAAGTCTGGTAAAATTAGTTCAATTGTAAATGAACAAGTGTCACTTTCTTCAGAGATTGTTGAATCTTTTTTTAGACTAAGTCTCAATTTACTTTTTGCTATTTTTTTAACTGCAACTTTATTTATTATTTCTATAAAACTTACTTTAATAAGTATTATATTGGGAATGTTTGTACTAGTATCACAGCATAAAATCTATTCTTTGTTTAGGCAATATTGGGCTGATTGGCAAAATAATAAAATATCACTAACAGAATATTATAATGATTTAATTAATTCCATTAAATTTATCAAACAATCTGGAAAAGAAGAAAATAAAGAAAAAGAATTAAAACAAATGAGTAAAAATGAAGGCAATGCAATTTTTTACGCTTTTATTTTTAAATATTTGTCTCCATTTTATACAAAAGGTTTAGCTACTTGGCTAGTCTTTGCTATAGTAATTATTGGACTAGATTTTTTTAATTCTACAGGCTCTCAAATATTAATTTTTTTAATTATAATTAGAAAGTTACAATCTTCTGTAAATCAAATCAATCTTGCTTTTATAGATATTAGTAAATCATCAACTAATGTAAGTATTATAAAAAAATATTTTGATACTTCAAAAGAAATTCAAATTTCTTTTGGAGATAAGAAATTTACCTTTAATAAAAATATAAAATTTGATAATCTTAATTTCAAGTTTAAGAAATCTAAGATATTAGATAACTTATCAATTCAGATAAAAAAAAATTCATTTATATCTATTGTGGGAAGTTCAGGATCGGGAAAAACTACTTTATTTAATATTTTTAGCAGGATAATCAAAGAAAATAGTGGTTCAATTAATATCGATGATATTAATATTAAAAAATTTATTAAAAAAGAGTTTTTTGAAAACATTTCATTTGTCTCTCAAGACTCTTATGTTTTTAATGATACTATACGAAATAATATTTGTAATAATAATAAATATGAAAAAGACAAATTTGAGAAAATTTTAGATATTACTAATTCTTTGGAATTCATTTCTTTATTAGAAAATAAAGAAGATACAATTATTGGAGAAAAGGGACTTAAAATCTCAGGAGGACAACTTCAAAGGATAGTTTTATGTAGAGCGTTATATATGAATCCAAAAATTATTTTCTTAGATGAGGCTACAAGTGCATTAGATCCTCAAACTGAAGAGCATGTTCTTTTTCGAATTAAAAATGAAATACCTAATTTAACTCTCATAAATATTGCTCATAGACTATCAAGTCTCAAGTATTCTGATAGTATTTATCTTTTGAAAAATGGGAAAATTATGTATAATGGAAAATTTGAAGATATATTAGAAAATTCTAAAGATTTTCGAGATCTATTTAAAATTAATGATTGAAGATAAGGTAAATAAATTTTTCTCTGGATACGCGGCTGATTTCGATTCTATTTATGGAGATGGAAAGAAAAGAAATGAATTTTCAAAATTTTTTGATAAAAATTTTAGATCAGCTATGTTTGGCAGATATAAAAAAACTATTGATTTTATTGAAAAAAATAATGTTTCTAGTGTTCTTGATATTGGTTGTGGGTCAGGAATATATATGCAGACGTTAAACGCTAAAGGGGTTGAGGTTTCTGGTATTGATTTATCTAAAGAAATGATAAAAATGACAAAAGATAGATTGTTAAATAAAAATTTAAATTACTCAGAATTAGTTGTTGGCGGGTATTTAGATTATGAATTTAAAAAAAAGTATGAAGTATCTATTTTAATGGGTTTTTTTGATTATATAGAGAAACCAGAAATAGTTCTTAAAAAAACACTCAGTGACTCTTCAAAAAATGTACTAGCTAGTTTTCCAAAAAAAGGTGGTATATTATACATACAAAGAAAGATTAGATATTGGCTTCGTAATTGCCCATTGTATTTTTATTCTGAAAAAAGGTTAAATGCAATTTTGAAGACATTAGGTAAAGAGTACTCAATAATAGATAACGATAGAGAGTTTTTTGTTATAATTAATTCATGAAAAAATATGCCGTACTATCTCTTGATTTTGAAGATTGGTACCATTTAGACTATTTAAGAAATACATCTAAAACAGATAGAGAATACTCTATGCTGGATGGTTTTGATAATTTTCAGCAACTTATTATTGATAATAAATTACCAGCATCTTTTTTTATATTAAGTTCAATCGTCGAAAAATTTGCTAAAAAAGTATCCAACGAAGTTCTTTTATCATCAGATTTTAACTCTCACGGTATTAAACACTTGAAGCCACTTGAATTAAACAAAAAGGAATTTATTGAAGAGATAAAAATAAGTAAAAATGATATTGAGCAATGTTTATCAACTAAAAGTAATGGATTTAGAGCTCCTTGTTTTAATTTAAATGACGATTATTTAAGATTATTAATAGAAAATGGATATAAATTTGACTCAAGTAAGATTCAATTTAAAAATCATCCACTTTATGGAAGTATTAATATAGAAGATTTCACAAAATATGAATCAAATATTTTTAAAAATATAGATAATTTTTTTGAATTTGAGATTCCAACACAATATTTTTTAGGACAAAATTTACCTATTAGTGGTGGAGGATATTTAAGGATTTTCCCACTTTTTTTTATAAAATATTTAATAAATAAATTTATAAAAAAAAATAATTGTTTTTTCTTTTATTTGCACCCTTTTGAACTTTCAAAAAAATTTGAGCCACCGTTTCTTAGAAAACAAAAATATATGATCAAAACCAGATTTAATCTTGGAAGACAAACCTCAATGTCTAAATTACAAAATTTG
>CACONS010000006.1 GCA_902628645.1 uncultured Alphaproteobacteria bacterium
TAGAAAGACTTAATAAAGAACTAATTTTAAATGAAAAAAACAGAGATAATCTACTTAGACAAAATGTTGAAAGAATTGAATTGTATGAAATTGAATATGCATCTGCAAAACAACTAATTGATAAAGGTTTAAGTTCAAAATCAAAATTAAGTTTAGCATCTTTTAATCTTGCTAATGCTCAAGCTGATAGAGAAGACATAAAAATAAAATTTGAATCTACCTTAGCAAACCTTGAAGCACAAATTTCAAATGTAAAATCAATTTTAAAGAACATAAAACTTGATATAGAAAAAACTACTATCAAGGCCCCATTTGATGGAATTATTTCAGAAAAAATGGTTGAGGAAACTGAATTCATATCAATAGGCACTCCCCTATTTACTATAATTGATTTAGACCCTATTAAGATTGAAGGTTATTTATCTGAATTTGATGTAAATAAAGTTAGTGTTGGTACTAAAGCTTTAATTGAAGATAGTAACGGTATTAAGAAAAATGGAATAATATCTTTTATTTCCCCATCAGCTGAAACTAGTACTAGAACATTCGAAATTACTATTGAAGCTGATAACAAAGATCTTTCTTATAAAAGTGGTATAACAACAAAAATTATTATTAAAGGATCAGAGCTTAAAGCTCACAAAATACCACCTTCTATATTAACTTTACTAGACGATGGAACTGTAGGTGTTAAAGCTTTAGGTAATGATAATAAAGTTACTTTCTACCCAACTAAAACAATTAAGGATACAATTGACGGAATGTGGGTTTCTGGATTACCCGAGACGGTTAATTTAATAGTTAGTGGTCAAGAATATATAAGTATTGGTGAAACAATAAACTAATCTAAATGAAAATTAATATTATAGACTACGCAATTAGCCATTCTCGAGTTTTTATGGGAATTCTTTTGTTTATAATTTTTTCTGGAGCATCTACTTACATAACAATGCCTAAAGAATCATCACCTGATGTTAGCATTCCAATAGTTTATATTTCCCTTCATCAAAATGGTATTTCTGCACAAGACTCTGAAAGACTTTTAGTAAAACCAATAGAAGATGAAGTAAAAACTGTTGAAGGAGTAAAAGAAGTAAGATCAACGGCTTATTCAGGTGGAGGTAATGTTTTACTAGAATTTGATGCTGGATTTGATTCTGATCAGGCAATGGTAGATATAAGAGATAAAGTTGATAGAGCAAAAGGAGATCTTCCTAGTGAAGCAGATGAACCAACAGTAAACGAAGTTAACATAAGTACTTTTCCTATTCTTTCCATCTCATTAAGTGGAGAAGTGCCGAATAGAACTCTTCAAGACTTAGCTGATATTTTACAAGATGATATTGAAACAATTCCGAGTGTTTTAGAAGCTAAAATAGGTGGTAAAAGAAATGAGCAAGTTGACATATTAATTAATCCAACTGCAGTTGATAGCTATGGCATCAATCTTGAGAGCCTTATTAATATTGTTAGAGAAAATAATATGATGGTATCTGCTGGTGGTCAAGATACTGGTGATGGAAGTTTTGATATTAAAGTTCCAGGTTTATATGAAACTATTGAAGATGTATTAAATACACCTGTAAAAACTAGTGGAGACTCAGTTATAACTTTTCGAGATATTGCTGATGTAAAAAGAACATTCGAAGATAGACAATCTTATGCAAACGTAAATGGATCAAATTCAATTACTATTGATGTTTCAAAAAGAATTGGTGAAAATATAATTAATACAATTGATGAAGTAAAAAAAATTACATCAAAAACACAAAAAACTTTTCCAGAGAATGTTGAAATTTCTTTTGGTAATGATCAATCAAAAGGTATTAAAACTATGTTAAATAGTCTGCAAAATAACGTCATTGCAGCTATAATACTTGTTTTAATTATAATCTTAGGAGCATTAGGAGTTAGATCAGGTTTATTAGTTGGTGTATCTATACCAGGGTCTTTTTTATCAGGTTTGTTGGCACTTTCTGTAATGGGTTTTACAATTAATATAGTAGTATTATTTGCACTTATTTTATCTGTTGGACTTTTGGTTGATGGGGCCATTGTTGTTGTGGAATATGCTGATAGAAAAATGAAAGAAGGGTTAAGTGTAAAAGAAGCTTTTGCTAATGCATCAAAAAAGATGTCACTCCCAATAATATCATCAACGGCAACTACACTTGCAGCTTTTCTACCACTAATATTCTGGCCAGGAATTGCTGGTGAGTTTATGAAATACCTACCAATAACACTTATATGCGTTCTTATTTCTTCTTTGTTTATGGCACTACTTTTTGTTCCAGTTTTAGGATCAATTTTAAACACAGTATCAAGAATACTACTTCAATTTATTGTACCATTATTGATATCACTAATTTTTTATAATCTAATATCTTATGGATTTGGATTATTAGATCTTCAGAGATTTAGTTTATTTATTACAATTGGAAAATATTTACTCAGCTTTGCTTTATTTATATTTGTATTTATAAGAATAATACCAAGAGTTTATAAAATTTCAGAAAGTGTAAATTCTACAGATAAATTAGTTAGTAAAAATGCTAAAATCTTATCTTCAGAGTCAAATGAACCTGTTTTAAATGTAACTGGTTTCGTAGGTTTTTATGCTAAATTATTAAACTTTTTATTATTTCATCCTCTAAAAGTGATGATTAGTGCCTTAGTGATACTAGTTGCAGTAAATTATACCTATACTCAAGTAGGAGAAGGTGTTGAATTTTTCCCAGATGTTGAACCAGATCTTGCAAAAATTGTTGTTTTTGCAAGAGGTAATCTTTCTGTTGAAGAAAAAAAAGATTATGTGTCAAGAGTTGAGAATATAATTTTAAAATTACAGTCAGAAAGACAGGAATTTAAAAATATTTACTCTTTAAGTGGAAATGTTAGTGAACAATCAGAAGCCTCTGAAGACTTTATTGGATCAATAAGTTTGGAATATACAGATTGGGATAAAAGAAGAAAATCTAAAGTAATTCTAGCAGAAATTTTGGAAGCCACAAAAAGTATAAATGGAATCAAAGTAGAATCAAGAGAGCAACAAGGTGGTCCTGGTGAAGGTAAGCCAATTAATATTAAATTAACTAGTGATAATAAAAAACTTTTAATTACTGAAGGTATTAAGCTTAAAAAATTTATGGATAATTATCCTAAATTAATGAACGTCGAAGATAATTTACCAGCTCCTGGGATAGAATGGGAAATAAATGTAGATAGAAAACAAGCTTCTAAATTTGGAGCTAACATTTCATCTATAGGAAATGTTATAAAACTAGCAACTAATGGTCTTAAACTTGGGGAGTACAGACCAGATGATAGTAATGAAAGTATTCCACTTTTTCTTCGCTACCCTAATGAAGGAAGAACACTTGATAGAATTGATAATTTAAGAGTAACTACTTCAAATGGTTTAGTTCCAATATCCAATTTTGTTGAAATTGTTCCAAATAACAGAACAGGAAATATAATTAGAGTAGATTCAAAAAATGCTATAAATATTCAGGCAGATGTAGAGCCTGGAACTTATCCTGATGGAAAAGTTAAAGAACTTGAGTATGTATTAGGAATTTCAGATACTGCTCCGTCTTGGAGGGGAAGAACACTAGATTTACCTCGTTATGAATTAGATAACAAAGTAAGGGCTGAGCTTATTGGGGAAAATGAAGACCAAAAAGAAGCTCAAGAATTTTTAACAGGAGCTTTTGGTGTAGCTTTATTTTTAATGCTAATGATACTTCTTTTACAGTTTAACAGTTTTTACAGTGCGTTTTTAATTCTTTTTGCAGTTGTAATGTCAACTGCTGGTGTATTTATAGGCTTAATAGTTACAGCACAACCATTTGGTATTGTGATGTCAGGAGTTGGTGTAATTGCTCTCGCTGGTATAGTTGTAAATAATAATATCATATTGATTGATACATTTGATTTTTTAAAGACTAAAACATCAAATATAAGAGAAGCTATTATTAAAACAGGTGCACAGAGACTTAGACCAGTTTTACTTACAACAACCACAACAGTACTAGGTTTACTACCTATGGTAACAATGACAAATGTTGACTTTATATCAAGAGAAATAACTAGAGGATCACCAGATACTCAGTGGTGGGTTCAATTATCAACAGCTATAGTATTTGGACTACTATTTGCAACATTTCTTACATTAGTTGTAACACCATCAGCTTTAATGTTTAGAGAAAATATTAAAAATTGGTATAAGAAAAAAATTTCTAGTTAAATTTTTTCTAATTATATTTTAAATATATGATTGTTAATTCTATTACTGTATATTGCTCATCTTCAGATAAATTGAGTAATAAATATTATAAAGATGCTGAAGAAATTAGCAAACTAATATCATCATTTAAAATAAATATTGTCTATGGTGGAGCAAAAGTTGGTATTATGGGTGTAGTTGCTAAGACTGCAATAGAGTCTAAAAATAAAGTAACTGGTGTAATACCAAATTTTTTATCTGAGAGAGAAATAATTTTTGAAAAAATAGATGAATTAAAAATAGTTGATAATATGTCTGAAAGAAAAAAATTACTCTTTGAGCTAGGTGATGCCTATTTAGCCTTACCAGGAGGAACTGGAACTTTAGAAGAAATAGTAGAAGTTGTATCTTGGAAAATAATGGGGATTCATAATAAGCCAATAATATTTTTTAATAAAAATAATTTCTGGGATAATCTATTTAAGCAATTTAAAATTTTTGAAGATGAAAAATTTTCAAATAAAAATTTACAAAACAGTTTTCACATTATAGATACAGTTGATCAATTAAAAAATATATTTATTGAATGGCAAAAATAAAAGTTAAAAATCCTGTAGTTGAAATGGATGGAGATGAAATGACCAGGATTATCTGGGAATACATCAAAGAACAATTAATTTTGCCCTATCTTGATATAGATATCAAATATTTTGATCTTGGAGTGATTAAAAGAGATGAAACAAATGATCAAATAACAATAGATGCTGCTGAGGCGGTGAAAAAATATGGTGTAGGAATAAAATGTGCAACAATTACTCCTGATGAAAATCGTGTAGAGGAATTCAAATTAAAACAAATGTGGCGTTCTCCCAATGGAACAATAAGAAATATACTGGGAGGAACAATATTTAGACAACCAATTATATGCGAAAATGTTCCAAGAATAATAACAAACTGGAATCATCCAATTGTAGTTGCTAGACATGCCTTTGGTGATCAATATAGAGCGACTGACACATTAATTAATAAACCAGGGACACTTAAAATGGTTTTTGAACCTAAAGATGGATCTGAAGGATTTACAAAAAATGTATATGAATTTGAAAAATCTGGCGTAGCCCTATCAATGTATAACTTAGATAATTCAATTAAAGACTTTGCTAGAGCTTGTTTTAATTATGGACTTAACCTTGGTTGGCCAGTTTACCTTTCTACTAAAAATACTATTTTAAAAGTCTACGATGGAAGATTTAAAGATTTATTTCAGGATGTATTTGATACTGAATTTAAAAATAAGTTTAAAGAAAAAGACATAGTTTATGAGCATAGATTAATCGATGATATGGTGGCCTCAGCTTTAAAATGGGAGGGTAATTTTATTTGGGCTTGTAAAAATTATGATGGAGATGTTCAATCAGATTCTGTTGCTCAAGGATTTGGATCACTAGGTTTAATGACAAGTGTGTTAATGACCCCAGATGGTAAAACAGTAGAAGCTGAGGCTGCACATGGAACTGTTACAAGACATTATAGAAATCATCAGAAAGGTATAGAAACTTCAACTAATCCTATAGCATCAATCTTTGCTTGGACAAGAGGTTTAAGTTTTAGAGGAGAATTTGATGGTAATAATGAATTAATAGATTTTGCTAAAAAATTAGAAGAAACGTGTATCAAAACTGTAGAAAGTGGTGAAATGACAAAAGATCTAGCAATATTAATTAACAAAGATCAGAAATGGTTAAACACTCAAGATTTTTTAAGCGCAATAAAAAACAATTTTCAAATTAACTAATAGAATTTAATCTATCTTCTACGTATTTTATACTCTCATTAATTTGACTAACATTCGATCCTCCTCCTTGAGCAAGATCTTTTCTACCACCCCCACCCTTGCCGCCTAGAATAATCGAAATTTCTCTTATTTCTTTTGAAGCATCAAAAAGGTCTGTAATATCTTCTGTAACTCCTAACACTATAGATAGTTTGTTATCATTATTTGAAATTATTAACGAAACACTATTTTTGTTATATTGTTTTTTTTGCTCATCAATAAATGTTTTCAAAAATTTATTAGGGTAGTCTTCGGCAACCAGGTATATAAAATTTAATTCTTTGATTTTTTTTACAACAATATTATCAATATTTTTTGATATAGAGATATTTTGTTTTAATTTTTCGTGTATCTGAATTAATTCTTTAATTAAAAAACCTTTGTCTTCAGATAGATTTTTAAAATTATAATCAGCATTAATATTTTTAATTTTATTCTTTAAATCTTCAATTTGATTATCTTGGTTTTTATTTTTTTCTAATAAATTTCTTTCTATTTCTTTAATATATTTATCCACTGCAACATTAGATACAGCTTCTATTCTTCTTATTCCAGACGCAACACTAGATTGATTAGTTATTTTAAATTTACTTATTTCCCCTAATTTAACAACATGAGTTCCTCCGCATAATTCTTTTGAAAAGAATGATTCATTTTCTCGACCCATTGTTACTACTCTTACTTCATCGCTATATTTTTCTCCAAACAATGCCATCGCACCTTCTTCAATAGCTTTTTTTTGATCAACAACCTTAATTTCAACAATTCCATCTTTTTGAATTTGATCATTTACAATTTCCTCAACATTTTTGAGTTGATCTTTTTCAATTGGATTATTGTGGCTAAAATCAAATCTGAGTTTTTCTGAATTTACAAGTGAACCTTTCTGCGTGACATGCTTGCCCAGTATTTTTCTAAGAGCAGCATGTAATAAATGAGTTGATGAATGATTATATTTAATAAAATCTCTATTCACTGTATTAATGCTTGCTTTAATTGTATCTTCAATTTCGCATTCACCTCTAATTACTTTACCTTTGTGAAGAAAATAGTTTCCAAATATTTTTGTAGTATTCATAACTTCAAACTTAAAGTTATCATTTTCAAAAAAACCTTGGTCACCCACCTGACCACCACTTTCTCCATAAAAAGGTGTTTGATTTAATAATATAATTGCTTCTTGATCTTTTTTAATTTTATCTACTGACTTACTTTCTGATATGATTGAAATTATTTTACAATCAGCTTCCATTTCTGAATATCCTAAAAATTCTGTAGACTCTATTTTAGAAGTTATTTCAAACCAAATGCTGTCATCCTGAATGTCTCCTGTACCTTTCCAGCTTTGTCTTGCTCTTTCCTTCTGATCTAACATTTTTTGCTCAAATGTTTTTATATCGACTTCAATATTTTTACTTTTTAAATAATCTTGTGTTAAATCTAATGGAAATCCATATGTATCATATAATTTGAATGCTACTTCTCCATTAAAAATATTTGTTGAGTTAGAAATTTCCTCATCTAAAATTTTTATACCTTTTTCAACTGTTTCTTTGAATTTTGTTTCTTCATTAATCAATGTATTCATAATGAGATCTTTTGCCCTGTCTAATTCAGGATATGAATTTTTAATTCCATTTAGAAAAATAGGAAATAGTTTGTGAAATACAGGATCTTTATTCCCTAAAGAATGTGCATGTCGCATACCTCTTCTCATTATTCTCCTTAAAACATATCCCCTACCTTCATTTGAAGGCATTACTCCATCAGCAATTAAAAAGGAGGATGATTTTAAGTGATCTGCAATAACTCTATGACTAGGATTATTAAATGAACTTTCATTTCCACAAAGTTTTGTTGATTCATTTATTATTGGTTGAAATAAATCTGTTGAATAATTATCGTTAGAACCTTCTAGAAGAGCAGTTATTCTCTCTAATCCCATTCCAGTATCAATAGAGGGTTTTGGTAGATTTATTCTCTCAGATTTTGATATTTGCTCAAATTGCATAAAAACTAAATTCCAAATTTCTATGAATCTATCACCATCTTCATTTGGAGATCCTGGTGGACCTCCTTCATATTTATCACCATGATCATAAAATATTTCGGAACATGGACCACACGGGCCAGTTTCACCCATTGACCAAAAATTATCTGATGTACTTATCTTTATAATTTTACTTTCTGACAATCCGGCTATTTTTTTCCATAAATCAAAAGCTTCTTGATCCTCTGAATAAACAGTTACCAAAAGTCTATCTTTGTTTATTGAATATTCTTTGGTAATTAGTTTCCAGGCTAATTCTATTGCAAGTTCTTTAAAGTAATCTCCAAAAGAAAAATTACCTAACATTTCAAAAAATGTATGGTGTCTTGTCGTATATCCTACATTTTCTAAATCGTTATGTTTACCACCCGCTCTTACACATTTTTGCGCAGTAGTTGCTCTATTATAATCTCTTGTCTCTTTACCTGTAAAAATATTTTTAAATTGAACCATTCCAGAATTAGCAAACATTAGAGAAGGATCATTATCTGGAACTAGAGAGCTAGAATGAATAATCTCATGTCCATTTTTTTTAAAATAATTGAGAAATGTTGACCTAATCTGATTTGAATTCATGACAAGGTATTATAACTTGAAAACTATATTGTCTAAATAAAAAAGCGCCTATTTTGAAATAGGCGCTAGTCAAAAAATAATATTTATTATTCTTTTATTTCTTCTGATTCTTTTTCTTTTTCTTTATTCTCAACTTTTCCTTCCATCATAGCTTTTTCAACTATTCCAGCATTCTGAAGAATTTGATTTTCAATTTCTTTAGCTATTGTTGGGTTATCATTAAGAAAGCTTTTAACATTTTCTCTGCCTTGCCCTATTTTAGTGTTTTTGTATGCAAACCATGATCCTGATTTATCAATGATTTCTGCTTTAACACCTAAATCAACTAATTCTCCTAATTTAGATATACCCTCCCCATACATTATATCAAATTCAACAACTTTAAATGGAGGTGCAACTTTATTTTTAACTATTTTTACTCTAGTTTGATTTCCAATGATTTCATCTTTATCCTTAATTGCACCAATTCTTCTAATATCCATTCTTACTGAAGAATAAAACTTTAAAGCATTACCACCTGTAGTTGTCTCAGGACTACCAAACATAACGCCTATTTTCATTCTAAGTTGATTTATAAACACAACTAAAGTGTTTGATTGTGCAATAGAGCTTGTAAGTTTTCTTAAAGCCTGACTCATCAATCTTGCTTGCAAACCAGGCAGGGAGTCTCCCATATCACCTTCTAGTTCAGCTCTTGGTACAAGTGCAGCAACTGAATCAATAATTAGAACATCAATACCACCGGATTTAATTAAAGAATCAGCAATTTCTAAACCCTGTTCTCCCGTATCAGGCTGAGAAATTAGTAATTCTTCCAAATTTACACCTAATTTCTTTGCATATGCTGGGTCTAAAGCATGCTCTGCATCTATAAATGCACAATTACCACCTTTTTTTTGTGACTCTGCAACAATATGAGTAGCTAAAGTAGTTTTACCAGAACTTTCTGGTCCATAAATTTCAATAATTCTACCTTTTGGAACTCCACCAATACCAAGAGCTATATCAAGCCCTAACGAACCAGTAGAGATTGCTTCAATATCTACGTTTGTTTTAGAGCCCAATTTCATTATTGAGCCTTTTCCATAATTTTTCTCTATTAAACTTACAGCGGCTTCTAGAGATTTACTTCTGTTTTCTTTATCCATCGAATTTTCGTTATTTACTACTTTTAATTTAGCTTGAGACATTACTTTTCTCCATTAATTTCCTATGTTTTTGTTAAGATTCGTGCAAATCATGTTTACTTGTACACGTTTTGTTCTACTTTTAAAAGTTCTATTTTTGTTCTTTTATGAAAATTAAGTTAATTTATTGAAAAATAATAATTATTTATATCTAATAAAACTTTAATATTGCTTGAATAAATAAAATCATTTGATAAGTCAGCACCGTTTTAAAATTATGACTAAACTACCAAAAAATTATAAACCAACTCAAAAAGAAAAATTCATGAATGCCAAAATGAAAGAATATTTTAGGCAAAAATTATTAAGTTGGAAAAAAGATTTATTAAAGGAATCATCCCAAACTTTAAATAACCTCCAAAATGAGAATGAAGCAAAACCTGATATAACTGATAGAGCATCTGAAGAAATAAATAGATCTTTTGAGCTCAGAACAAGGGATAGAGAAAGAAAACTAATTAATAAAATCGATGCAGCCCTTCAAAGAATTGAAGATGGATCATATGGGTATTGTGATGAAACAGGTGATCCGATTAGTATTAAAAGATTAGAAGCAAGACCTGTAGCAACCTTGAGTTTAGAAGCTCAAGAGATGCATGAAAAAGCTGAAAAAAGAATTAACTAGTTTTAGAAAATTATGTCTAATATTTATATAGGCGACCTTACTCCAGGTACGTTTGTTATTAATGTAGATAAAGAAAAAGAATGGGGTATTGGACAAGTTCAATCGTCAATAGATAATAAGATAACTATTAATTTTGAAAATGTTGGAAAAAAAACTATCAACCCAAAAGAAGTTGAATTAAAATTGATTAATATTAATGGAACTGATTGATCAATATTTAAGAAAAGTTAATTATCTTAGAGTCTCCATCACTGATAGATGTGATCTAAGATGTGTTTATTGTATGAAAGAAAAAATGCAATTTCTACCGAGAAAAGATATTTTAACTTTAGAAGAGATAGAGAGAATTTGTGATAACTTTATTGATTTAGGTGTAGAAAAAATTAGACTTACTGGTGGGGAGCCTTTGGTAAGAAGAGATATACTAAAATTAATTGAGAAACTAAATAACAAAAAAAATTTTACAAATTTAAAAGAAATAACTCTTACAACTAATGGCACACTTTTAAAAAAATATGCAAAAGAATTAAAATTAAATGGTGTAGATAGAATTAATGTGTCTTTAGATACAATTAATTCTGAGAAGTATAATATAATAACAAGATTTGGAAATATTGAAAAAGTATTTGATGGAATAAATGAAGCTCTAGATGCTGATATTAAAATTAAAATTAATACAGTTGTAATTAAAGATTTTAATGAAAATGAAATAGAGGATTTAATCGAATGGACAGATAATAAAAAGATTGATCTTACTTTTATTGAGGTAATGCCAATGGAAGAAACAGATATTTCTAGAGAATATCAATTTGTATCACTTTCAGAAACTTTTGAAAAATTAAATAAAAAGTATAATTTTTTAATTAGTAATCATAATACTGGTGGGCCAGCAAGATATTATACAAGTAATTTATTATCTACAAAAATAGGATTTATCAGCCCCTTAACAAATAACTTTTGTGCAACATGTAATAGAGTAAGAATATCAAGCACTGGAAAACTATTTATGTGCCTTGGTCAAAATGATTATGTTGATTTTAGAGAAATTATGCGAAAAGACTTCAGCGATGATTATATTAAAGAAAAAATTAGATTTGCTTTAAATATAAAACCTAAAAATCATGATTTTATGATTGGAACAAAAATTAACAAATATATGAAAAGACACATGAATGTTACAGGTGGATAATGAAATTTCATTTTTTATCTTCAAATAACCCAGAGGCTAAAGAAGCCGAAAAAAAACTAATAAATATACATGGTCAAAATTCAGTTGATGAAGCTGATTATATTATACCAATTGGAGGAGATGGTTTACTTTTAAGATCTCTACATAGTTTTAATGAATTAAATAAGCCTTTTTTTGGAATAAATTTTGGTTCAATTGGTTTTTTAATGAATAATATTAGTGATGAAGATTTAAAAGATATGATTAACAATGCTAAAAAATCAATTTTCAAACCTTTGAAAATGTCAGCTTTAAGCAATAATAACGAAAAATTTGAGGCATATGCCTATAATGAAGTTTCACTAATGAGACAAACTCACTTAGCATCTAAAATTAAGATTAAAATTAACAACCAAGTAAAAATGGAAGAATTAATTTGTGATGGTGTCTTATTATCTACTTCTGCAGGTAGTACTGCGTATAATTTATCTGCTCACGGAAGTATATTGCCCTTAGATTCAAATATATTAGCCTTAACACCTATTAGTGCATTTAGACCGCGAAGATGGAGAGGAGCACTTCTCTCAGAAATAAGTAAAATAGAATTTGAAGTTCTTGAAAATAGTGATCGTTCTTCAAGTGTAACTGCAGATAATGTAGAATTTAGAAATATAAATAAAGTAAATATTTCATCTTCTGATGAAAATAAATGCACTGTATTATTTGATAGTAAGCATTCTATTGAAGATAAAATTTTAAATGAGCAATTTAATTTTTAAATCAAATTTTTTTAAAAATACAAATCTTGTTACCATCTAAATCCCTTAAATATGCATAGTAATCTTTTCCATGTCTTGGTCCTGGGATGCCTTCATCTTTTGCTCCAAGTCTAATTCCAATTTTATAAAATTCATTAACAGTTTTTTTTGAATTAGCTTTGAAAGTAATCATAGTACCATTTCCTATAGTTGCTTTTTTTTTATTGTGAGGTTTAATTAAGTAGAGTTCTATTTTTTTAGGAGACTCTTTTTTAGCATAACCAAAATAACGATTATGAGATAATACTTTTTTAATTTTTAGAGGTTTTAATATCTTACTGTAAAATTCTGATGATTTTTTTAAATTATTTGTTCCAATTGTAATAAATGCAAACATAATTTAAAGCTTGGTAGCCTCGGCCGGACTTGAACCGGCACTCCCAAAAGGGCAAGGATTTTAAGTCCTTTGTGTCTACCATTCCACCACGAGGCCTATTTTTGGACTATTATCAAACTATAGAACTTTTTCCACCATTTAATTCAATCATCTTAGTTATATCATCAACTATTGGTTTAATAGTTGTCATGTCCCATGATGAAACAACTATGTTAACTCCACCTGTTTTTGCAGCAAGATTAAAATAAGGATAACTGCCAATTGATGCACTTTTATATTTGTTTTGAATATTTTTTAAATTTTTTGCTATTTTGCTCTCGTATAAATTAGTATTAATTGTTGTTACAAGTTTTGGCTTACCTTTATTTATTTTCTTTATTAATTCTTCAAACATAACTTGCATTATTTCTGGAACACCAGGTAAAACATAAACATTTTTAATAATAAATCCTGGTGCAGCAGTCATCGGATTTAAAATAAGCTCTGAACCAAATGGCATTTTAGCCATTCTTTGCCTACTTTCATTAAATTCACCTTTTGGATAATAATTTTCAAGAATTTCAAAAGCTGTTTTATTCGTTTCATATTGTAAATTAAAAGCTTCAGATATACTTTCTGAAGTTATATCATCATGGGTTGGTCCAATTCCACCAGTTGTAAAAACGTAAGAGTATTTTGAGCTATATTTTAAAACGCTTTCTATTATTATTTTTTTATTATCTTGAATAACAATAACTTCTTCTAATTTGATGCCAGCTTCTAATAATTGTTTTGCAATATAATTTGAGTTTGTATCTTGAGTTCTGCCAGAAAGTATTTCATCTCCGATAATAATAACAGCTGCTGTATAAGAACTCATATGATTAATTGATATTTTCTATATATTATTTATTAATCGTAAGTAATTATTTTTTAAATGAGAAACAATAACATCCCTATACATACAAAAAAAGATTTTGAAAGAATGAGGGAAGCTGGATCTTTAGCTGCCGAAGTTCTAGATACTTTACATGAAAAAATTGTACCAGGTATAAGTACTCAAGAAATAAATGACATATGTCACGAAAAAATTATTAAAAATAAAGCTATACCTGCACCTTTGAATTACAAAGGTTTTCCAAAATCTATTTGTACATCTGTTAATCATGTTGTTTGTCATGGAATTCCCTCTGAAAGAAAAATTTTATATGATGGAGATATTGTAAATGTGGATGTTACAGTTATATTGAATGGCTGGCATGGTGATAGTTCAAGAATGTATGTTGCAGGAAAAACAAATAAAAAGAATTATGAATTTTTAAAAATAACTTATGAGTCATTATTGATTGGTATTAGTGAAGCCAAACCTGGTAAACACCTTGGTGATATAGGAAATAAAATTCAGAAACTTGCAGAAGGTAACGGTTATTCTGTAGTAAGAGATTTTTGTGGTCATGGAATTGGAAAAGAATTTCATACTCCGCCTAGTGTTTTACACTTTGGTGAACCTGGCGAAGGGCCAATGTTAGAACCCGGTATGTTTTTAACAATTGAACCAATGATAAATTTGGGTGGATGGCAAACAAAAATACTCAATGATGGGTGGACAGCAGTAACAAAAGATAAATCTTTATCTGCTCAATTCGAGCATACAATTGGAATAACAGAAGAAGGAAATGAAATATTTACATTATCTAAAAATAATACAGCTTTTCCAATAAAGGATGTATAAGTAAATAAAATGATACCTAGATATAATAGGCCTGAAATTGAAAAAATTTGGTCTTTAGAAAATAAATTTACAATTTGGACAGATATTGAGTGTTTAGTCGCAGAAAAACAATCTATGCTCGGTATTATTCCAAAAAAAGCAGCAAAAGAAATAAGAAAAAAAGCAAAATTTAATGTCAAAGAAATAGAAAAAATTGAAAAAGAAACCAAACATGATGTTGTTGCCTATATAAATAATGTAAGCAAATATATTGGCAACTCATCAAAATATTTTCATTTTGGTGTAACATCAAGTGATATTATTGATACTTCATTTTCTTTACAACTTAAGCAAACTGCTGAAATAATAAGAAAAAGTTTAGTGGAATGTATTAAAAGTCTAAAAATAAAATCTAAAAAATATAAAGACACATTAATGATTGGAAGAAGTCATGGAGTCCATGCTGAACCGATTACTTTTGGACTAAAATTATCTTCATTTTATTTTGAATTTAAAAGAAATTTAGAAAGATTTGACCAAGCAATAAATGAAATATCTGTTTGTGCCATTTCTGGACCTGTTGGCACATTTAATTCTATAGACCCACGAATTCAGGATTATGTAGCAAAAAAACTAAAATTAAATTCTGAAGATATATCAACTCAAGTAATACCAAGAGATAGGCACGCATATTTTTTCTCAGTATTAGGAATTTTAGCCTCCTCTATTGAGAGATTTGCTGTAGAAATTCGAAACTTACAAAAAACAGAAGTATTAGAAGTAGAAGAAAGTTTTTCTTCTAATCAAAAGGGTTCTTCTGCAATGCCTCACAAACGTAACCCTGTACTCAGTGAAAACTTAACAGGTATCTCAAGATATATTAGAAGTGGTGTAATGCCTTCACTAGAAAATGTTGTGCTTTGGCATGAAAGAGATATCAGTCATTCTAGTGTTGAAAGAATTATGGCACCAGATATTACAATTGCTACCGATTTTGCACTTAATCGTCTAAATGGCATAATAAAAAAATTAAAAGTCTATCCACAAAACATGTTAAAAAATTTGAATATGCTAGGAGGGTTACATAGAACTCACAGTATTATGTTAAAAATGATTGAAAAAGGTTTAGAAAGACAACAAGCATATAAAATTGTTCAGGAAAGTGCCATGGAAACATGGAATAATAATAAGAATTTTTCTCAAGTTTTACAAAAGAATAAAGAATTAAACAAAATATTGAATTCAAAAGATATCAAAAAAATCATAAAAGATGATAACGAACTAAAGAATATAGATTTGATTTTTAAAAATAAAATTAAATAGTCTTTATT
This sequence comes from uncultured Alphaproteobacteria bacterium, assembly GCA_902628645.1. Taxonomy (GTDB): domain Bacteria; phylum Pseudomonadota; class Alphaproteobacteria; order HIMB59; genus CACPNW01. The sequence continues at coordinate 15,842 of CACONS010000006.1, forward strand.
TTTTTTAATATCTGAACTATTTTATACTTATGGCTATGACTGCTGAACAAATTGAGCAATTTATTAAAGAGGCTATACCGGATGCAACTGTTGAGATTGTAGATCTTAAAGGAGATGGTGATCATTACAGCGCTACAGTAACTTCAAAATCTTTTTCTGGAAAAACAAGAGTAGAACAACATAAGATGGTTTATGATGCTTTTAATGGTAAAATGGGTAGTGATTTGCACGCACTTAAGCTAAAAACTGTATCGGAGTAATAATGAATAATAATGACCATGTATCTCAAAATATAGAAAATGAAATTAACTCAAATGATGTAATCCTTTTCATGAAGGGTACGCCAGTATTTCCAATGTGTGGATTTTCTGCAAGAGTAGTTGAAATATTAAACAAAGTAGGTGTTAAATTTGGAAGTGTGAATGTGTTAGAGAGTGATGAAATGAGAGAAGGTATTAAAAAATATTCTAACTGGCCAACCATACCACAACTTTATGTTAAAAAGGAATTTATAGGCGGTTGTGATATAATAACTGAAATGTTTGAAAGTGGTGAATTATTAGAATTATTAAATACAAATGGAATAGACGTAAACCCATCTTAGTTTGTTAAATAATAATTATTCCAAAGGTGTTATATTCTCCTGCATTGCGGCAATTTTTTGGGGTCTCCCACAACCTCTTTTTTTTAATGAATTAAATCACGTTAAGACTATTGAGGTAGTAGCTCATAGAGGTTTCTGGTCATTTATTTTTCTTTTTTTATTATTAGTTCTAATTTCAAATTTAAACGAATTTATAGAAATATTTAAATCAAGAAAAAGAATTTTTATTTTAACAATTACAGCATTTCTTATTGCAGGTAACTGGGCAGGCTTTATTTATTCTGTAGGACAAGAAAGGGTTCAGGATGCATCGATGGGTTATTTTATTACCCCAATGATAAGTATTATTCTTGGTTATTTTTTTTTAAATGAGAAAATAACTAAGCCTAAATTTGTATCTGTATGTCTTATGCTTTCAGGAATATTATTCCTATTTATTAATTTAAATCAATTTCCATTTCTTATAATTTGGATTGGTACCTCTTGGGCAATATATGGATTATTAAGAAAACAAATTAATGTTAATCCTTCAATTGGTTTACTTTATGAGACTTTCATAATATCTTTAATATCTATCCCATATTTAGTTTACTTATTTTCGCAGAACGAAAATAGTATTTTTAGCATTGATATTAAAACATCAGTATTTTTAATTCTAACAGGAGCAGTAACGATTTTTCCATTATTTTTTTTTAATTTGGGTTTAAAATTTATTCAATTAGGTCTTGCTGGGGTCTTATTTTATCTAGCACCATCATTTCATTTTATAACTTCAGTATTTATTCTTAATGAAGAAATTTTACAGATTAAATTAGTGTCATTTATAATTATTTGGATAGCAATAATAATTTATATTTATGATAGTTATAAAAAAGAAATTATCTTGAATAATACTCAATAACTAAATTTGGTTCCATTGTTACAGGATAAGGAACATCATGAATTAGAGGAGCTCTTAAAAATCGACCCTTCAATTCTTTAACATCAACTTCTAGATATTCTGGAATTTCTCTTTCTTGAGAGCTGACTGATTCTACAATTAAGTTAATTTCTTTACTTTTATCTTTAATTGAGATTTCATCTCCATCATTTACACTATATGATGGAATATTAACTCTTTTTCCATTAACTTTTACATGACCATGATTAACTAATTGTCTTGCAGAGAAGATTGTAGGTACAAATTTCATTCTATAGACTGTTGCATCTAATCTTCTTTCTAAAAGCTCAATTAAAATCTGACTAGTATCACCTTTAATGTTAGAAGCTTTTTTAAATATATTCCTAAATTGTCTTTCAGTTAAATCGCCATAATAAAATTTAAGTTTTTGCTTAGCAAAAAGTTGATTACCATAATCTGAAAGTTTTTTTCTTTGACCTTGAACGCCATGCTGACCAGGCTTAGAGTTTCTTCTATTAAATGGGCTTTTAGGCCTACCCCATAAGTTAACACCCAACCTTCTATCGATTTTGTACCTAGCGTTATGTCTTTTTGTCATAAATATGATGGGTATATAGTGATTTAAAGAACTATGTCAAATTTAATATATTCAATTTTTGGCTTATTTGTTAAGTTTTTTTGTAATTCCCCATAAAGTCTGCAATTCTTTCTTTGTAAGAGGAATTTTTGTAAAAATACTATAAATATTATTTTTCATACTTTCTCTTTTTTCTCTTGGTGTAAAAAAACTCTTTTTTTCAAGATTTTCAAACAAATAATTTAAAAATTTTGATAATTGATATTTACGAATATTATCTTTTTCAATGATACTTTTACTAGTAAATTTTAAATTATTCAATTCAAATAATTTATGACTTAAAATAGTAACTGCATGAGAAAGGTTTAATGAATTACTTTTACTACTTGTTTCAATAGTAAAAATAATATCAGATAATCTCAAATCTTCATTTGAAAGTCCTGAACTTTCTGGACCAAAAAGTATTGCTGTTTTTTTATTAACAATAATTTTTCTTTTAATGAATTTAAAATCGTTAGTAGAATTTTTTTCCAAATATCTTTTTCTATTAGTCGTGGCCACAACATAAGAAAAATTAGAAAGTGCAATTTCTAAATCATCATAAACTTTAATATTCTTTATAATTTTCGTTGCTTTTTTTGCTGCGTTTATTGATTTATTGTTTAACCATTTATCTCTTGGCGAAACAATAATTAGATCTTTCAAACCAAAGTTGTGCATAACACGAGCAACCATTCCAATGTTTTCAGGAAGTTGGGGTCTAACTAAAATTATGCTTGGATTTTTTGGAGTCAATTTTTATTCTTTAAATCATTTAATAGCTTAAAAGTAATACTATCAAAAATAGCGCTATAAGATGCATCAATAATATTTGGAGATACGCCAATAGTTGTCCAATGTGTATTGGTAGAATCAGATGATTCAATTAAGACTCTAGTGATAGCGCCCGTACCTTTTTCTGATGAAAGAATCATAACTTTGTAATCGGTTAACTTTAAATCTTTGAGACTAGGATAATAATCAATTAGAGCTTTTCTTAATGCGCTGTCAATAGCATTTACTGGACCATTTCCAGTACCCACTGTCATCATATTAGAATCTTTAACTTTTAAAAATACTGTAGCCTCTGCTTCGGTTACAATCTTACCTTTAGCATTCCACCTTCTTTCATCTGTGACTCTAAATTTTTCTAAGTTGTAAAAATCCTCAAAATGACCAAGGTGACGCCTTACTAATAATTCAAAACTAGCTAAAGCAGTATCAAATGAATATCCTTCTGATTCTTTTTCCTTGATAATCTCTAAGATATTGTTGATTTCATTTTTAGGCAAATTAATATTAATCTTATTTAATTGATTTAGTATATTAGACCTTCCTGCCTGATTAGAAATTACCACGTTTCTAGAATTTCCAACTATTTCTGGCTCAATATGTTCATAAGTTGAAGAATTTTTTTCTATTGCAGATGCATGTAATCCACCTTTATGAGAGAAAGCATGATCTCCAACATATGGAGCATTTTTTCTTGAAGGCATGTTTAGAATATCGTTTAATGTTCTAGAAATATGAATTAAATTTTTTAACTTATCTTTTGAAATGTTTGTTTTATATTTTGTTTTTAGAACCAAAGATGGAATTAAGGAAATTAAATTAGTATTTCCACATCTTTCTCCTAAACCATTAATTGTTCCCTGTATCTGTCTTGCTCCAGCATTAATAGCTGCTAATGCATTTGCAACTGCATTGTCAGTATCATTGTGAGCATGTATACCAACATTTTGACCTGGTATAACTTTTACTACTTCTGAAACAATATTGTAAATTTCATCTGGAAGAGTCCCGCCATTTGTATCACAAAGCACAACCCATCTTGCACCAGCGTCATACGCTGCTTTAATACAATTCAATGCAAACTCTTTATTTTCTTTAAAGCCATCAAAAAAATGTTCTGCATCAAAAATTGGCTCTTTATTTTTATTTTTTATTGATTGAATACTTTCACTGATCATTTTTAAATTTTCATCTTCAGATATCTCTAAAGCGTTTTTTACGTGAAATGATGATGATTTACCTACAATACAAACACAACTTGCGCTTGAATTAATAAGTGCATTTAATCCTGGATCGTTATCTGCACTTCTACCTGGTCTTCTTGTCATACCAAAGGCAGTCAATTTACTTTTTGAAAATTTTGTATTTCTCGAAAAAAAATCATTATCGGTAGGATTTGCTCCCGGCCATCCACCTTCAATGTAATCTATTCCTAAATCATCAAGATGTTGGGATATATTCATTTTATCACTAACAGAAAAATTAACTCCTGTTGTTTGCTGACCATCTCTAAGTGTAGTATCGAATAAATATACTTTATCTTCCATAATTACTAGATCGCTAATAGAGTATAAATTTAAATTTACTAGATTTTTCCAAGTTTTTGCAAGATTTCGTCTCTATCAAATAATGGTAGTAGATATTTTAATTCGGGTCCATGAGATTTTCCTGTCAAAATCAACCTCAAAGGCATAAATAAATCTTTTCCTTTAAGCCCAGTTTTTTTGTTAATTTTTGATGTCCAATGGTCCCATGTTGTTTCATCAAAAGGATCCTCAGGTAATTCATCAACTGCCGTATTAATAAAATTATCATCAATATTTAAATCTTTAGCATTATTTATTTTTGTAATTACTTCTTCCCATTCTTTAGCTTGTTTAATAAATGAAATATTATTTTTAATAAAACGCCAAAAACTCTCTTTTTGAAAATTTGATTTTATATTTTTTAACTTATGACTAATCTCATTATAACTAAATAATTTAATGGTATTTTCATTAAGGTTTTTTAAGGTTTCAATTGAAAATTTAGCAGAAGATCTAGATAAGCTTTGAATATCAAATTTTTTTACTATTTCATTTAAATCTTTGATCGGATCAATATTACTGCTCGAACCAATAAAAAGAAAATAATTAAGTAACGATATATTTTCATATCCTTCGTCTCTAAAATTTTCAATTGAAAGACTTCCAAGTCTTTTGCTAAAACCCTTACCAGTTTCATCAACTAAGAATGGATGATGAGCAAATGAAGGAATAAAAGATTCAAGGGCCTTAAAAATTTGAATATGATAGGCAGTATTAGCTATGTGATCCTCCCCCCTAATAATATGTGTAATTTTTTCTTCAATATCATCAATGACTGAAGGTAAATGGTATAACAATGTTCCATCAGCTCTAATTAAAACAGGATCACTCAAATTTTTTGCATCAAATGAAACATCTCCTTTAATAATATCTTTCCAACTAATATTTTCATGATCTAATTTGAATCTCCAATGGGGTTGGATTCCAGATTCTATTTTTTTTTCTACTTCTTCATCACTTAGATTTAAAGATGATCTATCATAAATAGGTGGTCTACCAGATGATAACAAAGATTTTTTCTTTAAAGCTAATTCCTCTTCTGTTTCAAAACATGGATAAAGTCTTTTCTTTTGTTTTAGGATTTGGATTTTCTCATTGTAAATATTTTTCCTTGAGGATTGATTAAAAGTATAACTCCAATTCAATCCAAGCCATGTAAGATCATCTTTGATACTTGTCTCAAATTCTTTAGAACTCCTATTGGCATCAGTATCATCAATTCTTAGTACAAACTCACCTTGATTTTTTTGACAAAAAATCCAATTCAAAATTGCTGATCTAGCATTACCGATATGTATTTTTCCTGTAGGGCTAGGAGCGAACCTACACTTCATATTATTCTTTAGGAATTTCGCAAACGGGAATAGGCTTCATCTTATGAAGATTTGGCTTTCTAATTTTTTCGTATCTACTGTAGTATTCACTAGACTTATTTTCCATTGCTTCTTCTAATTGCTTATATGAAAGACCAAGCTGGCTTTCATCATTTCTACTATCATCCCATAAACCATCTGTCGGTGCTGCGCTAATAATATCTTTTATAACCCCAATTTCTTCGGCTAATTCCCACACCTCAGTTTTAGTACAATCTGCTATTGGCGATATATCTACGCCTCCATCACCATATTTTGTATAAAATCCAACACCAAAATCTTCAACTTTATTTCCAGTACCAACAACTATACCATTATTACTTTGAGCTATTTGGTATAGAGTTACCATTCTTAGTCTAGATCTTGAATTTGCAAAAGCTAACTCACTATCAAAATTTTGCATCGTATTTTGAAATGTTTTAAAAACATTATCTAGCTCGATTATTTTTGTTTCTACATTTGGGTAATTTTGCTCTAAATATTCTAAATGTCTTAAACTTAAATCATGTTGTGATGAATTTTGCTTAATAGGCATTGAAACAGCTATAGTTTTTAAACCAGTTTGAGCACATAAGGTGCTAGTAAGAGCTGAATCAACTCCTCCTGACACTCCTATTACTAGTGTAGTTGGATTATTATTTATTGATTTAGCGTAATCTTTAATCCAATTAGAAATGTATGCGATTTTATCTTTTGAATTCATAAGTAATATATAAATATAAATTTATAAATTTGAAGATTGCTTTGAGAGCAATTTTTCTTCTTTTAAAAAATCTGATAATAAAAAAGCCAATTCTAGAGACTGCGAGGCATTTAGTCTCGGATCACAATATGTATGATATCTATTTTTTAGATCTTCATCTGTTATTTCTTGAAGACCTCCCATACATTCTGTAACATCTTGACCAGTCATTTCTAAATGGACGCCGCCTGGATATGTTCCTTCGCTTCTGTGAATTTGAAAAAATTGCTGAATTTCAGAAATTATATCTTTTAATGGCCTAGTTTTAAAACCAGTGTTAGATTTGATAGTATTTCCATGCATGGGGTCACAAGTCCAAACAACATTTTTACCAGCTGAATTAACTGATCTAATTATTTTTGGAAGTATTCCAATAACTTTTTCATGACCCATTCTACATATCAGCGTTATTTTTCCAGCTTCATTATTTGGATTCAACACATCTAATATCTTTAATAGTTCTTCTGTCTTTGTGCTTGGACCAACTTTAATACCTATAGGGTTCTCAATACCTCTTAAAAATTCAATATGTGCTCCATCAAGTTGTCGTGTTCTGTCACCTACCCATAACATGTGAGCTGAAACATCGTACCACTTACCTGAAGTACTATCTATTCTTGTTAATGCTTCCTCATATTGAAGAAGTAAAGCTTCATGACTTGTAAAGAAGTCTGTTTCATTTAATTGTCTTACACTGTTTCCATTTATTCCACATGCCTCCATAAAAGATAAGCATTCGTCAATTCTAGAAGATATCTCTCTAAATTTAGCAGCATTCTCACCTTTAACAAAATTTAGGTTCCATTGATGTATTTTATTTAAATTGGCAAAACCGCCCTGAGAAAAAGCTCTTAAAAGATTAAGTGTAGATGCAGACTGATTGTAGGCCTGAATTAATCTATCTGGATTAGGATCTCTGTCTTTTTGATTGAAGTCTATCCCATTAATTATATCGCCTTTATAAGACTCGAGTTCTAAATCATTAATAACTTCTGTTGCAGATGATCTTGGCTTTGCAAACTGTCCAGCAATTCTTCCTACTTTAACAATTGGACAAGAAGCGCCAAACGTTAATACAACAGCCATTTGTAAAATAACTTTAAATGTATCTCTAATATTATCTGGATGAAAATCTGCAAAACTTTCTGCACAATCTCCACCTTGTAATAAAAAAGCATTTCCGTTTGAAACTTCTCCAAGTTTCTTTTTTAATAGTCTCGCTTCTCCAGCAAAAACTAAAGGTGGATATTTAGAAATTTCATTTAGAGTTTTATTTAGATGATCTTCATTCTGATAGTTAGGCATATGAAGAGCATTTTTATTTCTCCAACTATTTGGTGACCATTTATCGCTCATAATTTGAAAAGGCTCATAAACCCTAATATATCTTGAAACAAGGGTTATTATTTAGATCTTTTATTTCTTAGAATTTTTAAAGCTGATCTTTCAATAGCAAGTGAATTTTTGGGAATATTTTTAGTGATAACACTACCTGCGCCAATTCTAGATTTAGACTCAATTACAACTGGAGCAATGAGTGATGTGTTTGAACCTATAAATACATTATCTTTTATTATCGTTTTGTGTTTTTTCTTTCCATCATAGTTACAAGTTATAGTGCCGGCACCTATATTCACATTATTTCCTATTTCTGAATCTCCAACATATGAAAGATGAGCAATAGAAACATTATTTCCAATTTTAGAATTTTTTATTTCAACAAAGTTACCAATCCTTGATTTTTTTCCGATTTTTGTTTTTGGTCTTAATCTAGCACTTGGACCAATATGTGAATTTTCATCTATTGTAACCTCTTCTAAGTATGAATTACTTTTAATTATTGAACCTTTTTTTATAATTGTTTTTTCCTTTATTGTAACATTGCTTTCAATTGTAACAGTAGGTTCAATTTTGGTGTCATAGCTTAAATAACAAGTATTGGGTTTTAAAAAATTGACTCCATTTTTTATAAAATTTTTTACGTATTTTTTTTGCAGGATATTTTGTACAACATTAAAATCATCCAATGTATTTATGCCCAACATTGTTTCTTTGTTGCACTCAATATAATTGATAGGAATATTTTTTTTTGAAAAAATTTTGCATATATCAGGAAGATATCTTTCTTTTTTAATTTTATTTTCTTTAATATTTTTTAAATTATCAAATAATAATTTAGTATTTGCTATCAAAATACCAGAATTACATAAATTAATTTTTTTTTGTTCAGGTTTTAAATTGATTTGCTCAATTATTTCTTCAACGTAGTTGTTATTTAATAATAACCTACCATAACCATGTGGCTCTGAGGTATTAAATGCAATTAATGAAGCTTTCGCTTTACTTTTTTTAAATTTACTAACTAGTTTTCTTATATCTTTAACTTCAACTAAAGGTGTATCACCAAATAAAATTAAAATATTTTTTGATTTAACAAATTTTTTAACTTGCTCAATTGCATCAGCGGTTCCTTTTTGTTTTTTTTGAACAACTAACTTTGAGGTATTTAATATTAACTTTAATTCTTCTTTATTTTTTTCATTAGATACAACTAATATATTTTTACCAGATATTTTTTTTGCAATATTAAAAATATGTGAAACAATTGGTAACCCGCATAATGGATGAACAAGCTTTGATTTACTTGCTTTAAATCTCGTACTATTGCCTGCAGCAAGTATAACAGTTGTGATATCAGACATTAAGTTAGAAATTTCTTAAAATTTCGTTTCCAACATTAATTATTTCTTTTGAAGCATCTGATGTAACACTTATATCTACTACACCCCTTCCAACTGAGAATGTTTCTGCAAATAATACTTTGCTAGACAGTCGGGAGCGAGCAATTTTAGCACCAGCGTATCTTAAACGCAAAATCATTGCGTCAGTTAATTTTGCTCTCGGCATCACTCTATTAAGAATAATTATTGGATTTTTTCTTTCTTGTTTTGCAATTTTTAAAAAAGGAAGTGTAGCCATTAAGTCTACTGGACTTGGTTGTACTGGAACAAATACTCTATCAGAAGCTTTTACAACCTGCATTGTTTCAAAAGTTATAGATGGAGGGCTATCAATTATTATAAAGTCGTACTTTCTTTTTATGGCTTTAATTTCATCTATTAAATTCCTTATATCAAAATTTAATTGAGTTATTCCAATATCATCTTCACCATAATAAGATTTTCTTGCTTCAAGCCAATATGATAGACTTTTTTGTGCATCAGCATCTATAACAGCTACTTTGTAACCACTATTGCTCCACAAAACTGATAAATTTGCTGAAAGAGTCGATTTACCTGAACCACCTTTTTGATTCGAAAATGCTATAACTTTTCCCATATACAAGTATTGATAATAACTATTTTAAAGATAGATGGAAACATTTTATAAAAAAATATGAAAAAAAATAAGTTAGATATTGCAAAAAATTTATTAAGCAGTGGAGAACTTGTAATATTTCCCACAGAAACAGTATTTGGTCTTGGAGCAGATGCAACAAATGATGAGGCTGTAAAATCTATTTTTAAAGTAAAAAAAAGACCAAGAAGTAATCCAATTATCTGTCACTTTAAAAGTATTAAACAAATACAAAAATATTTTATTTTAAATAAATTTGAAAAAAAATTAGGTTCAAAATTCTGGCCTGGTCCTTTGACAATAATATTAAAAAAAAAGAAAAATTCTAAAATATCAAAATTAGTCTCTAATAACTCAACTTTAGTTGGCTGCAGAATTCCTGGTAATAAATTGGCTAAAAAATTAATTACTTTATTTGACCTACCTATTGCAGCCCCTAGTGCTAATCTGTCAGAAAGAACTTCCGTAACCAATATTATGGATATTGATCCTATTCTAGTAAAAAAAATATTTGTTTTAAAAGATAATCAGTCTTCTCATGGATTAGAGTCCACAGTTGTTAGAATTGATACCAATAATGAAATTGAAGTATTAAGATATGGCAGCATAACTGTTGAAGAGCTAAATAAATATGCAAAAGTAAAAATTAAAAAGAAATCATCTATTTCTCCTGGTAATTTAAAAAAACATTATTCAACTTTAAAGCCAATAAGAATGAATGCTAAGAGAATACTAAAAAATGAAGGTTTATTAAATTTTGGTAATAATAAATTAAAGTCTAAAATAATTAATTTAAATTTGAGTAATAAAAAAAATTTAAATGAAGCAGCAAAAAATTTTTATCATTATCTTCATAAATTAGATCAAAGTAGATGCAAAAAAATTGCTGTAGTAGAAATACCTGATAAAGGGCTTGGCAAAACTATAAATGACAGATTAAGAAGAGCAATTAAGTAATTACAATCTATTTAAATAATCCATTAACCTATAATAAATAATGGCTGAAGAATACAATGGTCTTCTAAACATGTTGCCACCTGGAATTTTAAAATGATTAATTTGCTCAAACATATCAAAATTATTTGATTTATTTAAAATTTTTTCAGCTACCATTTTTCCTCCCATAATACTCATAGCTAAACCATGCCCAGAGTAAGCATGAGCATAATATAACTTTTGATTCATTATAGTTCCAAAAATAGGCAATCTATTAATCGATATTGCCAAGGTACCTCCCCAAGAAAATTCAATTTTAAATTTTTTTAATTCAGGAAAAACTTTATACATTCGTTTAGAGACAAAACTCTTTGCATCTTTTACAAAATGAGATGTAATTGTCTCAGGTCCTCCAAAAAGAAGTCTGTAGTCTTCTGAAAATCTATAATAATCAATCATAAATCTAGAATCTATTACACCACAATTTCTTTTAATCAATTTACTTGCCAGATCTTTTCCGAGAGGTTCAGTTGCAATAATATAATTATTTATAGGCATAAAATAATTTCTTTTTGATCCTAAAAGATTATCAAGATAACCATTGCAACCAATAATTACTTTCTTTGCTTTAATAATATTTTTTCCAGAATGAATTATAACTTCTTTTTGATTATCAACAATTTTATCAGCTGGAGAATTTTCATATATCTTTATACCATTTGCTAAACACTGTTCTGCTAAGCCATATGTCAGTTTTAATGGGTTTAAATGATAAGAATCTTTTAAAAGCATTCCAGAAAAATATCTGTCACTATTAACTTCATCTCTAATTGAGCTGTGGTCAAAGTATTCATAGTTATTATAATTATAATTCTTCTGCATATGCTCAATTTCATCTTGAAAATATTTATAATCTTTTTTTGTGTTACCTACATGAAGAACACCTTGTCTAAGCGCACAATCAATTTTGTATTTTTCAATTAAATTAACTACATTTGAAACAGCATCTAATCCAATTTTCCAAAAAAATTTTGCTTTTTCAATACCAAATTTTTTTTCTAAGTAGAATTGATCTTTTCTCATTCCAATTCCTAGTTGACCACCATTCCTACCAGAAGCACCAGATCCAACTTTATTTGCTTCCAAAATTGTTATTGATAAACCTTGATTAGATAAATTTAATGCTGAAGAAATACCTGTTAACCCACCTCCAATAATACATACATCAGTTGAAATATTCTCATTTAATTTAATTTGATTAGGAAAATTAGGTGCTGAAAATTTATAAAAACTCTCTTTTTCATTATCATGTTGATTAAAGGTCCTTTTTTTTGTAGTAAACATTAACTTATCTTTAATGGTTTAATAATAATTAGTAAACAAACAGTCTCAATATGATTGAAAAATTTCAAAATTGGTTTCAAGAAAACTCTATTACAGAAGTTGAATGTTTAGTTCCAGACCTTGGAGGTATAGCAAGGGGGAAAATTTTACCAACAAATAAATTTTTAAAAGGATTAGAAGATGAAAGTCACAGATTACCACAGTCAACTTTTATTCAAACGATATCAGGAGATTACGCTACAGAGGACTCTGCTGGTGCTTTACCAAGAAGTGTTTACAATCCAACTGACATTGATGTAATTTTAAAACCAGATTTTGATACAATGAGAGTTGTGCCATGGTACGACGATCCTACTGCACAAATTATCTGTGATGCAATAAATCTTAATGGTGATGACGTTATAAATTCAAGCAGGAATGCTTTAAAAAATATTCTTAAACTTTATAAGAAAGAAAAACTAACTCCTATTGTTTCACCAGAATTAGAATTTTATTTAGTCAAACCAAATGCTGATTCAGATTATCCTCTTGAAGTTCCAGTTGGACAATCAGGTAGACAAGAAACAGGTAAACAAGCACTGGGTATAGATGCTGTTAACGAATTCGACCACCTTTTTGAGGATGTATATAATTATTGTGAAGCACAAAATATTGAAATTGATACTATTAATCATGAATCAGGTTCAGCTCAAATGGAAATTAATTTTCAACATGGCAATCCATTAGATCTAGCAGATCAGGTATTTTTATTTAAACGAACTCTAAGACAGTCAGCTTTGAAACATAAACTTCATGCAACTTTTATGGCAAAACCTATGGAGAACCAACCGGGTAGCGCAATGCACATACATCAATCAATATATAATGAAAAAAATAAAAATATTTTTTTTAACAAATCATCTAAAATTTCAAAAAAAATGAAAAACTATTTAGGTGGGTTGGAAAAATATACTCCATTATTAATGCCAATATATGCTCCAAATATAAATTCATTTAGAAGATTGTTTGCAACTTGGGGTACTCCTAAAAATATTAAATGGGGAATAGGCAACAGAAGTTGTGGTTTTAGAATTCCATCAATTGAAGAAAGAAATATACGTATTGAAAATAGAATTCCTGGATCTGATACAAATCCTTATCTAGTTTTTGCAGCAAATTTAGCTTCAGGATATTTAGGAATGAAAAATAATTTAAAACCAAATCCAGAAACAAAAGATAGTGCATTTAAAGATAAAAATTCTAATTTACCTAAAAATATGGATGAATCATTAGCTCTATTTGAAAATGATGAAGATATAAAATCGATATTTAATGAAAAATTTGTAAGGTCAATTGCTGCAATAAGAAGAGTTGAGTATCAAGCCTATTTATCAGTAATAAGTTCTTGGGAGCGAGAATATTTATTACTTAATGTTTAAATTTTTTATTAAAATAAAAATAAAATAAACCAATTATTATCAAAGCAAACATTAAAATGGCTGATAGTGCATTTACTTCAGGACTCAATCCTAATCTGACTTTAGAAAAAACTACAATTGGCAACGTATTAGCTCCGGGCCCAGTAGTAAAACTTGCAACTACTAGATCATCTAAAGAAATTGTAAAGGCTAATAACCAACCAGCAATTATAGAAGGTAAAATTATAGGCAATGTTATTTTATAAAGTACCTTGGTATAATTATAACCAAGATCCATAGCAGCTTCCTCTATATTTTTATTGAAGTCAGTTAATCTAGCCTGAATAATAATTGCGACAAATGCAATACAAAAAGTAACGTGCGATATAAAAATAGTTAATTGTCCTCTAGATGATGGAAATCCAATTACATTATTTAAGCTTATAAAAAAAAGTAGCATTGAAAGACCTAAAATTAATTCTGGTAAAACCAAAGGTGTTGAAGAAAGAAATATATAGAATGATTTAAAAGGAATTTTTCTTATTCTTACAAGTGAATATCCAATCATGACTCCTAAAATTGTAGCAAAAGTTGCAGACAAAGCTGCAATTTTTATACTAATAATAAATGCTTCAATTATTTGTTCATTATTAAATAATTCATTATACCATCTTAAAGAAAATCCTTTCCAAACCATTACTCTCTTATTTTCATTAAATGAGTAAAAAATTAAAACTAAAATTGGAAAATATAAAAAAAATAAACCCAAAAAAATGACTGTACTTTTGATTAAACTAGATTTCATTTTTTTGACTCCAACGAGAATAAAGTATTTGAAAAATCACAATTGGTAAAACTAAAATAATAATTCCGCTAAAAGCTAAAGCACTGGCGCCAGGCCAATTTCTATTAACAAAGAATTCCTCCCATAATATTTTTCCATAATACAATCTATCACTACCACCTAACATTTCAGGTATAATAAATTCTCCAACAACAGGTATAAAAACTAACAAAGATCCAGCAACAATTCCTGGAACAGACAAAGGAAGTATAACTTTAAAAAAAGTTTTAAAACGATTTAACCCCAAATCTTTTGATGCTTCAATTAAATTTAAATCAAATTTATTTAAGTATCCATAAAGTGGTAAAATCATCAAAGGTAAATAAGTGTATACAATTCCCATGATGACAGCATATTGATTGTATAATAATTGAAGTGGCTCTGATGTTATGCCTAGGTTTAGAAGTATCACATTTAAAATTCCATTATTCTGTAAAATTATTTTCCATGCATATACTCTTAATAAAAATGATGACCAAAATGGAATAACTACTAAAACTAGTAGGATATTTCTTAATCTAATATTTGAAGTCGCAATATAAAAAGCTAATGGGAACCCGATAAGTAAACAAAAAAAAGTAGATATTAGAGCTAGAATCAAAGAATTTACAAAAGATCCAATGTAGTAATAATCACTAAATATATAAACATAGTTTTCAAAAGTAGTATTGATCTTAAATCCATTATCAAAAAGAAAAATATCTTGATAAGGAGGCATTCCCCATTCTGATACCGAAATTGATATTTTAAAAATTATAGCTAATGGAATAAAAAAAAATAGAACAAGCCAAAAGTAAGGACTAAAAACAAAATATTTTTCGAACAATTTATTTTTCAATTAATCCTCTAAAATCTTAATTGATTCACTTTCCCAACTACAAATAACTTTTTCCCCTTTTGGGAAATTATAATTTGAGTTAGAATTAAAATTTTGATCTAAAACTGAAATTATTATATTATTAACTTTAATTTCATAACGTGTAAAGCTCCCCAAATATGATTTTTCTAAAATTTCTCCACTAAAGGAATTAAATGAACTTGTTTTCAAATTATTTATTGATTGTATTTTTATTTTCTCTGGTCTTAGTAAAATATTAGTTTTTGTTTTTTTTAATTCTTTGTTTAATTTAAAATTTATATCTAAATCATCAGAATAAAAATTTTCATCTTTCTTATAAATCTCAATTATATTTGCAATTCCTATAAAATTGGCAGTATAAAGACTTTTAGGATTTTCATAAATCTCTTCAGGGCTAGAACATTCCAAAATAAGACCATTCTTCATTATTGCCATTCTATCAGACAAGGACATTGCCTCTTCCTGATCATGGGTAACAAAAACAAAAGTAATTTTCAGTTTCTTTTGGAGTGTTGTTAACTCTAGTTGTGTTTTTGATCTTAGTTTTTTATCTAGTGCTGCAAGAGGTTCATCTAATAATAATAGCTTTGGTTTTTTTATTAGGCACCTTCCAAGAGCAACTCTTTGTTGCTCCCCACCTGATAGTTGCTTAATCCTTCTATTTAATAAATGTTCAATAGATAAAAGTTCAGCAATATCTCTTACATTTATTTCAATTTCTTTTTTGGTAAAATTTTCTTTTATTCCAAAAGCTAAATTATTAAATACATTTAAGTGAGGAAATAGAGCATAAGATTGGAACATATAGTTTAATGGCCTATCAAAAGGTTCAAGATTTGTTATGTCTGTTCCATCAAGGATTACGCGTCCTGTATCTGGTTTCTCAAATCCACCTAATATTCTCAGTAAAGTAGTTTTTCCTGAACCAGAGGAGCCTAAGAGACCAAAAAATTCAGATTTTGAAATATTTAAATTAATATTTTCTAAAACTTTGTTATCTCCAAAGGATTTAGAAATATTTTCAATTACAAGAAAATTATTATCCATCTTAAATCAGCACTAATATTAATATATTAGTGCTGAAATGAAGTATATTTTTTAATTTGATTTAAATTTATTAAAATATTTAGTTGATAATTGTGCTTTTTTAGGTGAGTCAGCAGTATCAGCAAATAGCATACTTAAAGTTGCTTCATCTGGATAAATAGCTGGATCTCCTAAAATTTCTGGATCAACTAGCTCATTAGCTGCTTTGTTTGGATTAGAATACCAAACATAGTTTGTGATATCTGCAGCAACTTCTGGGCGCAAAATATAATTTATAAACTTATGTGCATTTAAAACATTTTTTGCATCAGCTGGAATTGCCATCATATCAAACCAAATTACAGTTCCCTCTGAAGGAATGGAATACCAAACTGGTTCTATTTCTTCGTAAGCAGCAATAAAAACATCACCTGACCATCCCATTGCTAGACAAATTTCACCGTTAGCAAGATCATCAATATATTGAGAGGAATCAAAATACCTAATGAAAGGTCTTATTTCCTGCAACATTGAAAGAGCAGCCTTATAATCATTTTCGTCTTCAGTGTTAGGATCTTTACCTACATATTTTAAGGCAATTTCCATTACTTCAGATGGTGCATCTAACATTGCTATACCACAATCTTCATATTTAGATGCTATAGCTGGATCAAATAAAACACTCCAACTAGTAACCTCATCTTCATCAACCTTATCAGTATTGTAACCAATACCAGTTGTGCCATACATATAGTTTACTGAATATTGACCACCCGGATCATGTGCGTCTATCTTTGATAAAACTTCTGGATCTAAATTTCCTAAGTTGGATAATTCAGATTTATCAAGTTTTTGAAAAACTCCAGCTTTGATTTGGTTTTCTAAAAAAGAACCTGAAGGCACCACAATATCATAGCCAGAACCACCAGCTAAAAGTTTAGCTTCAAGAACTTCGTTTGAATCAAAAACATCATAAGTTACATCAATGCCAAATTCATTTTCAAAATTTTCAATTGTATCTTCAGCAATATAGTCAGACCAATTGTAAATAAATAATTCTTCTTTAGCCTGAGCTGAAAAAGAAATTAAAACTAATAGAGATATAAAATACTTAAGCATTATTCCCCTCCTAAATAAAAATTACATTAAATAAAATAAATTAAAAATCGAGAATTTTTTTGTATAGATCGGGCCTTCTGTCTCTAAAATTACCCCATAATTTTCTATATTCTCTTGAAATTAATAAATCTAAAGTTGCAGTTATTATTCCTTCATCCTTATCATTCATACGATTTATAACATTTCCAAGATGATCCAATATAAAAGAATTGCCATAAAAATTTAATTCAATATCAGCTTCGACCTCTTTCCCTATTCTATTTGAAGTTATTATAGGGATTTGATTTGCAGCAGCATGTCCTACCATTGTATTAATCCAATGATCCTTTGAGTTTAATTCAGGCATATGTGGCTCAGAGCCAATTGCTGATGGATATAAAATTAAATCTGCACCCTTTAATGTTAATATTCTTGCACATTCAGGAAACCACTGATCCCAACAAATTGCACAACCAACTTTTGCTATAGGGGTATCAAAAACCATAAAACCTGTATTACCTTTTTCAAAATAATACTTCTCATTATATCCAGGCCCTTCAGGGATATGTGATTTATGATATACTTCACTTATTTTACCCAAAGAATCAATCATAACTAAAGAATTAAAAAAATTATTTTCTTTCTTTTGAAAAAAACTAATCGGTAATGAAATCCTTTTTTCTTTACAAATATTAGATAATTTTTCAAACATTGGATTAGAAGGAAAATCAATTGCAAGATCAAAAAATTTATCATTTTTTGTTGAACAAAAATAATGATCTTGAAATAATTCCTGTAGAAGTAATATATCTACATTTTCTTTAGAAGCTTTTTCAACTAAACTAATTGCTTTATTTAAATTAGCATCAAAATTTCCCTTAACAGCTTTAAATTGTGATGTTGCTACTTTTACTTTCATATTTTAGGAACATTCATTGTTATACAATGAATATTTCCTCCACCATAATTTATATTTTCAGTTTCCAACATGATAATTTCTCGATTTGGGAATAACTTTTGGAAAGTTAATTTAACTTCATTGTCTTCTTTAACATTGAATTGAGGTAGTATAATTTTATTTTTACTAAAATAGAAGTTTATATATGAACTAACAATATACTTATTATTTATCTTTTTTCGTGTAGGTAAAGGAATTTCAATTAATTCAAATATCTGATTGGTGTCTTGAAAGAATTTTACTAGATTGGCTTTATTTTTTTCTAATATTTCATAGTTAGGGTCTAATTTATGCGTAGTGGCAATTAAATATTTATTTTTTCCAATAGGACATAATAAATTATCTACATGACCATCAGTATCATCGTCCTTTAATCCATTTTCAAATAAAAAAATATGATTTAAATCAAATAAACATTTTAATTCTTTAATAATATATTCACTACCGTATTTCTGTTTTCTATTTTTATTAAATAATACATTTTTAGTACTAAATAAATTTTTTCTATCATCATAAGTGATTGCTCCACCCTCAATAACTAAATCAGAATTTTTTGTTGGAATATCTAAATGGTTTGAAATAAATTTTGATATTTTATTATCGTTAAAATAATCTGGATATTTTCCATAACCATTATAATCAAAACTAATTGATTTTAATTTTTTATCTTCATTATAAAATATTGGTGCTATATCTCGCATCCAAGAGTCATCTAACTTACACTCTATAATATCTATATTTTCAAGATTTGTTTTATTTTCAATTTCATTAATATCTTCTTTATTTGATAAGACAATTACACGTTCAGTTTTTGCGATTTCATTAATTACGTTAGCAACCTCATCTCTAGCGTTATTGATAATATCTCCATAAAGATCTTTGTTACATGGCCAAGCAATAAGACAATATTGATGTTCAAACCATTCAGGAATTAGTTTCATAAAATATAAAAATATGTATAATTATTACATGTCTAAAGATGAAGTAAAATTCACTGAAATGAAATATGGTGATAAAGAAGATTACGATCTTTTAGCAAATTTTGAAGACAAATATATCGAGGGAACAGCTGATAGAATTGTTAGAGTGCTTCAAGGTTTAGACAAATCAATGGGTGGATATAAGGTTTCAAGATTAGAACATTCTCTTCAAACAGCGTCACGAGCTCTAAGGGAGCAGGCTTCTGAAGAGATGGTAGTTGCCGCACTATTACATGATATTGGTGATGAAATAGCTCCATTAAATCATTCCGAACTAGCTGCAGCTGTCTTAAAACCATTTGTTTCAGAAAAAACTAGATGGATAGTAGAGCAACATGGTTTATTTCAGGCATATTATTATAACCATCACTATGGCAAAGAAAGAAATCTTCGTGACAAATTTATAGGGCATGAATTTTTTAATGATACAATAAATTTTTGTGAAAGATGGGATCAATCTTCATTTGACCCAAATTATGATACTGTGCCTTTAAAAGAATTTGTTCCTATGGTTCAAAGAATATTTAATAGAACTCCATATAGAAATTTGTAATTACTTCTTCAGCTTTTGGATAAGGGTAAGTTCTCCTGGATCAAAGTTTTTTTTATTTTCTTGAATAAATTTATCTATATCTTGTTGCTTTTCTAATTCTAATTCAGAAACTTTTCTAACATTTAAATCAACATACAAAGAGCAAACCTCTGTTGTTGCTGCTCTATAACCTTCAAGCTTATGTGTCATTTCTAATTTATAAATTAATCTTTTTTTATCCCTATCAAGAAATAACAAATTAATATCTACTTCATCACCCTCTTTAACTTCTTTGTCATAAGTAGTGTGTGATTCTACAGCAAAAGTAGTTTTTTTCTCTGTTTTAGCTGAATTCTCTCCCATATTAAATTTTTGTAAAAGAACTTCCCACCCAGCATCGAAAAGATGAATATAAAATGCCAAATTCATATGACCGTTATAATCAGTCCACTCATTTTTAACTCTTCCTGAATTTAAATATATCTTCATTGTTTCTCTTTATTAATTCAAAAAATATAGTAGTTTAAAACTATGAATAATGAAGTAATAATTTCATGTGCGGTAACTGGATCTGGAGATACAGCAGGTAAACATCCTGAATTACCCATAACACCAAAACAAATTGCTGATGCTTCAATTGAAGCCGCTAAAGCAGGTGCTGCAATAGCTCATGTACATGTTAGGGAACCTGATGGCAAACCTTCTAGAAATTTAAATTATTATAAAGAAGTAGCAGACAGAATTCGTTCATCTGAAACTGATGTTGTTTTAAATTTTACAACAGGCATGGGTGGTGATTTTGAAGTAGGAACAGGTAAAGATCCTTTAAATCCAGTGGGAGCAAATACAGATATGATCGACGCATTAAGCAGATTAGAACATGTTGAAGAATTATTACCTGAAATTTGTACGTTAGATTGCGGATCACTTAATTTTGGTGACTCAAACATGACATTTATTCATACACCGATACAACTAAGAACTGCTGCAAAAAAAATGCAGGAACTTGGAGTGAAACCAGAAATGGAAGCTTTTGAAATGGGTCATTTATGGTTTGCTAACCAACTTTATAAAGAAGGCTTAATTGATGGCCCTCCTTTTTATCAAATATGCCTTGGTATTCCCTGGGGATCACCAGCAACAACCAGCGCAATGAAAGCAATGGCTGAAATGGTGCCTTCTGAGGGTATTTGGTCTGGATTTGGAATAGGAAGATCTCAAATGCCAATGGCTGCACAAGCAGTTATTTTGGGAGGAAATGTTCGTGTAGGACTGGAAGATAATCTTTATTTAAAGAGAGGTGTTTTTGCATCAAATGCACAGTTAGTAGAAAAGGCAAGATGCATTGTTGAGGATATGGGGGCATCTATTTTGTCTCCACAGCAGACAAGAGAGAAATTAAAACTAAAAAAACATTTTTAATTTGAAAAATATTGCTGTTATTGGAACTGGTGTAATTGGTACTGGCTGGATACTTAGATTTCTCGCAAATGATATAAAAGTCAAAGCATTTGATAAAAATTCACAACAAATAAATTTTCTAAAAGAAGAAATAATAAGAACAAAGTTAATTATAAAAAAGTTATATAATACAAAAATAAATATTAAAAATTTGGAAATCGTAGAAAATATTGAGGAAGCAGTTAAAAATGCAGATTTAATACAGGAAAATGTACCTGAAAGATTAACTTTAAAAAAAGATGTTATAAAAAATATAAGCAAACATTCACCCTCAAACTCAATAATTGCTTCAAGTTCATCTGGTTTACTTCCATCTGATTTACAGTTTAAATGTGTCAATCCAAAAAGATTAATAATAGCTCATCCTTTTAACCCTGTATATATTCTCCCTTTGGTTGAAATTGTAAAAGGTAAAAAAACTACAAATTTATATCTTAATAAGGCAAAAAAATTTTATCAAAATATTAAAATGAAAACATTATTAGTAGAAAAAGAATTACCAGGCTTTTTATCTGATAGATTACAAGAAGCTTTGTGGAGAGAAGGATTACATATTGTAAATGATGGATTTGCTTCAACAAAAGATTTAGATGATGCGATCACTTATGGACCAGGTATGAGGTGGGCTCTAATGGGAACTTTTCTTACATTTCATCTAGCTGGGGGAGAAATGGGCATGAAACACATGTTAGATCAATTTGGACCAGCATTGAAACTTCCATGGACTAAACTCAAATCTCCAAAGTTAACAAAAAAACTTAAAGAAAAAATTATTAAAGGAACAAAAAAACAATCAAATAATCATTCTATTAAAAATTTAAGTAACATAAGAGATAATTTCTTAATAGATTTGCTAGAATTAAAGAAAAAATATAAATTATAATTATGACAATAGTATCAAAATATGTAGCTCTAAAGAATTATATACCAACTGGTTTGCCCAAAAAGGATGATTTTGAAATTAAATCTAAAACCTTAGAATTAAATGATACTAATAATATTCATGTTCTTAATTCATGGATATCTGTTGATCCGTATATGAGAGCAAGAATGACAGAACGTAAAAACTATAAACCACCCTTTTTACTAGGTGAGGAAATGGAAGGTTATGCCATTGGTTCAATCCAAAAATCAAAAGATTCACAATTTAAAGAAGGAGATGTTGTATTCAGTAATTTTGGAATGAGAGATCACTTCACTTGTAAAGGCAGCGATTTAAAAAAAATCAAAAATTCTGACCTTCCATTACAAACTTATCTAGGCCCATTAGGAATGACTGGACAAACTGCATATATTGGTCTTTTTAGTCATGGAAAAATACAAAAGGGACAAAGTATTCTTGTATCTTCAGCAGGTGGAAGTGTTGGATCAACAGTTTGTCAAATTGCTAAAAATTTAGGATGTAAAGTTTATGCTAGTACTGGATCAGATGAAAAAGTTAATTGGTTAAAAAATGAATTAAATGTTGATGCAGCGTTTAATTATAAAAAAATTGACAATCTTGTTCTTCACTTAAAAGAAATTTGCCCTGAAGGTTTTGACTTATACTTTGATAATGTTGGAGGTGATTTTTTAGAGTCTGCAATTTTTCGAATGAAAAATTTTGGAAGAATTATTATTTGTGGAAGAATATCTCAAATGAATTCAACTTCCACTCCTAGTGGACTAAAAAATATGGCTCATGTATTAGTAAAAAGATTAACAATAAAAGGTTTTTTAATTTTTGATCATGAGAATGATAATGAACCATTTGAAACTGATATGCGTAATTGGCTTTTAGATGGAAAAATAAAATTTAAAGAAACAATTTATGAAAAAATAGAAAATGCTCCAAAAGCATTTATAGATTTACTTAATGGTAAAAATTTAGGTAAAATGTTAGTTAAAATCTAATTAAATTGTAACGTAGGGAGAGGTGCCACGATATTTAATATCTAAACGTAACTCCTTGTCTATTGGAGGAAACGCTCTTTGTTGACATTCAGTTCTAGGACAAATTCGACATGAAACACCAATTGGCATTTGAAGTTTCTTATTATCCAAATCTATACCTTCAGAATAAACTAAATCTTTTGCATATTGCATATCACATCCGAGACCTATGGAAACGAAACTCTTAGGCATACCGTGTTTTTCAACTCCTTTTTCAAATGCTCTAGCTATACAAAAATAAACTTTTCCATCTGGCATTTTTGAGATTTGAGGATGAATTTTTCCAGGGTTTAAAAAAGAAGTATAAACATTCCATCTAGGACATGATCCACCATGTCTAGGAATATGAATGCCAGATAATGAAAATCTTTTTGAAACATTGCCAGCAATATCAGTTTTTAAAAAATGAAATGGAACACCTTCATTGCCAGGTCTTTGAAGATTTGTTAATCGATGAGTTACTTGTTCGAAGCTACATGCATAATGATGCATTAAAATTTCAACATCGTATTTATGCTGTTTAGCACTTTTTAAAAAATCATCATATGGCATCATAAATGCAGCAGCATAATAATTAATTAATGATAATTTAAGGAGAGGTACAACTTCTTCAGATTCAATGCTATTATTTTGAATTACCTTTTCTATTACATCATTAGCTTCAAGATAAGCTACTTGCGAAGCTAAATGAAAATTTCTCGAAGTATATGTTAACATTTCTGAAAGATAAAAAATTTTTGATTTTTCATCAAATCTTTTGACAATTTTTTCATCTTCACTAACGGTTACAATTTTGACCTTAATTTTATGTTTTGTCTCAAGAAATTTTGTTAATTTAGAACCAGATCCTATATTTGGTCCATTTTCTAATCCAATTTCATCTCTTAATTTTTCAGAACTCAATTCAAGCTCGTGAAAGTAATTTTTATTTTCCTGAAGTATATCTGATACTATTTCTACTGGAAGTCTAGTTGGTTTACTTATATCACCTGAGGTAATATCCATTGTTTCTAAACGATTTTGCATATCTTCTTTAAAACTTTTAAAACTATCGTTAATGGCTAATAAAGCTTTTGCAATGTTTGGGTTAGAACCAATAAAATTACTTGTATCGTGATTTGTAATTTTTAAATCATCAAAAATCTCATTACTTAAAACATCCATTACATCTGATAGGAGTCTTTTATTAGATTCTGCTGAGAAATCTTTTATGGATAAATCTAGTTCATCAGCAGCTTTTATTAACAGTGAAACAGGTATTTTTCTTTTTCCACTCTCTATTAAGTTAAGATAACTAGGTGATATTCCAATTGATTTAGATAATTTAGCTTGTGAAAAACCCTTATTAATCCTTTGTTTTTTTAGTCTTGGCCCTAAATTTATTTCTGTATTAGTATGCATTTACAAAATTTACAAAATATGTTTTTAACAAGTAATTTTGTTTACATCAAAATCAAGATAAATGCTAGTTTTTTTGAATTTATTTCTTTAAATGTAAATATTGTAAATTATGAATAGTAAATTAACTGAAAATATTAATAATCAAAAAGAAGGTTTAGAACAGAGTTCTATTGAGAAAAAGGTTCTTGAGGGATCTATTGACTCTAACTACGATCTTAACTTGGCTGATGGCATAGAAGCCTATTATAGTGAAAGATATGGTTGGACGCTTAGAAGAAAGTCTCTGTAACTCCAATTTTATTTAAGGCCTACTTCCCTCCTTAAATTTAAATATTTCCTACCTTCCTATAAGATAAAAATAAAATCTTAGGTTTTAACCTAAGATTTTTCTTATTTAATTATTTAAGTAAAAGATCAGCAGCTCTTTCAGCCATCATAACAACATTAGCATTAAGATTTGCACTCACAATATCAGGCATTATAGATGCATCAATTACTCTTAGATTCTGAATACCGTGAACCTTGGTATCTTGATCTACTACAGCATCCTTATCAAATCCCATTTTGTTTGAACATGATGGATGATAAGCAGACTCTGCAGTATTTCGTATAATTTCATCTAACTCTTCTTGAGTGGATATGTTTTTTCCTGGCCTTAATTCATAATCTACATATTCAGATAATGATTTTTGAGAGCAAATATTTTGAATAATTTTTACACTTTCACGCATTTGGTCTAAATCATCTTCGTGTTTCAAATAATTAAATTTAATTTCTGGATGTTCTATAAAATCTTTAGATGATATTTTGACATAACCTCTACTTTTGGGTCTATTAGGACAGGCATGAAATTGAAAAGCATCAAACTTAGGATTTTCTAATCCATGATTAATTACAAGAGAAGGAAAAAAATGAAATTGAAGATTTGGATGTATATACTTATTATTTGATTTTACAAAACCACCAAATTCTAAATGAGAATGAGAAAGCTTTCCTTTTTTAAATAAAAACCATTTAGCCCCTTCAGCGACTTGAGATATTAAATTAGTAGATAGATTGTAAAGTGTTTCTTTTTGTTTAGATTTATACTGTATATAAATTTCTAAATGATCCTGGAGATTTTTTCCGACTCCGCTTAAATTATGGATTATCTCTATTCCTAAATCTTTTAAGTGGTCTCCATCACCAATACCTGAAAGTTGTAAAATTTTAGGCGAGTTAATAGACCCAGCACATAAAATTATTTCTTTATTGCAAAAATATTTTTCATTTTTGTTATTTCGAATAATTTCTATTCCAATAGCTGTTTTATTTTTAAACAATATTTTCTTTACATAAGTATTTTTAATTATTTTTAGATTTTTTCTTTTCTTAATTGGGTCTAGATATGCCTTAGCTACACTTTGCCTAACTCCTCCATCAATTGATACATCAAAAGTTCCAAAACCCTCATTATCATTACTATTAGAGTCATTGAATGATTTAAACCCTGCTTCTCTGGAAGCTTTTGAAACTGCATCAAATAACGGGAATTTCTTATCAATTATTGATTTGTTAATCTTTAATGGACCGTCTGTCCCTCTAAAACTGTTTTTACCAGACCATGTTTCAGATTTTTTAAAGAAAGGGAGTACTTTGTCATAACTCCATTTATCTAAACCATATGAAGCCCATCTATTAAAGTCTTCTTTGTGACCTCTAGCAAAAACCATTCCATTATGTGAAGAACATCCACCAATCATTTTACCTCTGGGGCAATACAATCTTCTGTTATTCAGATAAGGTTCAGGCTCAGAATAATACTTCCAATTATACTTTTCATCATGCATTACATACAAAAGTGCACTTGGCATATCGACTTTCCATGTATTATTTGATGGTCCTGCTTCAAATACACTAACTGTGTTTTTAGAGTGTGATGATAATCTATTGGCTAAAACACATCCAGCTGATCCTGCTCCAATTATTATATAATCAGCTTGGTTATTCACTAGTTCATTCTTTCAGTATTCCCATCAACTGTCATAACTTGTCCTGAAACATTATGTGAAGCATCGCTTAATAAAAAAAGAGCCATTGATGCAATATCTTCTTTTTCAACAAATGTATTTAAAGAAACCATAGACTCTAAATCTTTTCTAACTTTTTTATTTGAAGAATTTATTAATTTTGCTTTAGCACTTACAACTCTATCCATTCTATCTCCATTAACTGATCCAGGACAAATTGCATTAACTCTTATTTTGAATTTTCCAAGCTCCATTGCTAATGTTTTAGTCAAACCTATAATTGCCCATTTACTAGATGCATATGGGGAACGCTGAGCAAAACCATATAAACCTGCAGTTGATGATAAATTTATTATTGATGCCTTCTTTGATTTTTTTAAAAATGGAATAGCATATTTACTAAAATAAAAATGCGAACTTAAATTGGTTTTTATTGTGTTATCCCATTCATCTATGGAAATATTCTGAAGATACTTTGTGGGCCCTGCAATACCTATGTTATTTATTAATCCATCTATTTTCTTTAAGTTAGTTAGAGAATTAAAATATTCTTTAATATCTTTTGGATTTGTACAGTCTAGGTGTTGAGCAAATATTTTATTACGATATTTTTTTTTTGAATTTATTTTCTCAATTTTTGATTTATTTATATCAGATAAATATACATTACCACCTGAGCTAATTATTTTATTTGCTATAGCAAAACCTAAACCATCTGCACCAGCAGATATAACATAATTTTTTTTACTCAGATTGATTTTCATTTATTGAATATTATCTATCTCTTTTTTAGAAATATATCCAATAGTTTTACCTTTTTTGTCAGTAACTACTATTGTTAAGTTGTCTTCAAAAATTTTTTTTTTAAAATTTTTTAGTTTTATATTTTGATTTACTTTGTAAATAGAACCTAGTGTTAAATTATCTTTATTAAAATTGTTCTCACTTATCATTATATTTTGAGCTTCAATATTATCTATTCTATTTTCTTTGCTGGAAAAAATATTAAATAAAAATTTAAACATATTCATTATTTTAAATATAGATAGGCTAGGAAGATCTTTTATTCAAAAGATTGGTTAGCCAATCAGGATCCATTTCTGGGACCGAAGACAATAATAGTTCTGTATAATCAGGATATGGTGGGTTTAAAATTTTACTTTTTAAACCTTGCTCTACTACCTCACCTTGATACATAACTACTATTTCATCTGAGATAGCTTTAACTGTTGCTATATCATGGGTTATAAAAATGTAAGTTACACCAAGATCTTTTTGTAATTTTTGTAATAATCTTAATATTCCTTCTTGAACTATTTGATCAAGCGCTGATGTAACTTCATCACAAATAATTAAATCTGGGTTAGCTGCTAGAGCTCTAGCAATACATATTCTCTGTTTTTGACCTCCAGATAATTCAGATGGCAATCTATCTAAAAAAGTTTCATCCAGCTCAATCATTTTTAATAACTCAATAACTTTAGATTCTCTTTCTTTACCTTTTATACCTTGATAAAATTCTATTGGTCTTCCTATTATTTCATCAACAGTTTGACGAGGATTCATTGCGGTATCTGGCATTTGAAAAATTATTTGAATTTTTCTTAATTCTTCTTTTGATCTTTGCTCAAGTTTTGGTGATAATTTTTTTCCATCAAATATTATTTCTCCTTTTAATTGAGGAAGTAATCCTGTTATTACTCTTGCTGTTGTTGATTTTCCAGAACCACTTTCACCAACTATAGCTACTGTTTTACCTTTAGGAATATCTATAGAAACATTGTGTAGAACCTTTGATGAACCATATGCTGCATCAATATTTTTTATTGAAAGAATATAATCTTGATTTGTTTCTTCTGGTTTAATAAGCGATCTAACTGACCACAAAGATTTAGTATATTCCTCTTTTGGATTAGAAAGCATATCTCTTGTTTCTGCCTCTTCAACCTCTTCACCATATCGTAAAACTTTTATCCTATCGGCCATTTGTGCAACAACTGCTAAATCATGCGTAATGTAAATTGCAGCAGTATTAAATTTATCTACTATAGATCTCATTGCAGATAAAACTTCTACTTGAGTGGTAACATCGAGAGCGGTTGTTGGTTCATCAAAAATTATTAGTTCTGGCCTTGGTGACATAGCCATTGCAGTCATAATTCTTTGTAGTTGACCTCCAGATACTTGATGCGGGTATCTATCTCCTATATTTTCTGCATCTGGAAGCTGTAGCGATTCATAAAGTTGAACAGCATCCTTTTTTAGTACATCCGTTGGACTTATATTTAATCTGTTAGCAGCACTTATTGTTTGCTCCATTAATCTATGAGCAGGGTTAAAAGATGCTGCTGCTGATTGAGCAACATAAGAAATTTTAGTTCCCCAAATTTTTCTCTTTTCAAATTCAGTTAGTTTAGCAAGATCTATGCCGTTAAAATTGATTTCTCCCTCTATAATCTTACAGCCTGGTTGGGTATAGCCCATTGCAGCTTTACCCATTGTTGATTTTCCAGCTCCACTCTCTCCTATTAATCCTAGTATTTCACCTCTGTGTAAAGTCAAATCTACACCTTTTAAAATTTTATGCCATCTCTCGTCTGAAAATCCATCAATATGAATATTTTTCATTTCAAGCAGAAGTTCTTTTGATTTATTTGATGTCATCTTTTAATCCACTAGTAATGTAAAGATACCAATCAACAACAAAATTAATTGATACACAAAGTAAAGCAATTGCAGCAGCTGGAATTAATGGTGTTAAACCTGCTGTTATATCGTATTGAGCATATTGTATGAGTATTGCATTTTCTCTTACCATTGATGCCCAATCTGCAGAAGGCGGCTGGATTCCAATTCCTAAAAAACTTAAACTAGATATTGTAAAAATAATAAATATAAATCTTAAACCAAACTCAATAATTAATGGTGAAGCAATATTAGGAAGTATTTCTTTAAAAATAATATAAGATAAATTTTCGCCTCTTAATCTCGCAACTTCTACATATTCTAAAACAACCTGACCTACTGCAACTGATCTTGATATTCTAAAAAATCTAGTAGACTCTAAAATTCCTAAAATAATAATTAAATTAAAATTTGTAGGACCAAAAACTGATAGAAGAATAAAAGTAAAAATCATTACAGGTATAGCCATAAGCGTGTCGACTACTCTACTTAATAGCTGATCTAAATACCTTCTATCTAAAGCAGCGATAATTCCAAATACTGTTCCAATTCCTAAAGCAATAAAAGTAGCCAATAAACAAATACCAATTGTATTTCTTGCAGCATAAATAATGCGAGAGAAAATATCTCTTCCAATTTGATCAGTACCAAATATGTGGCCATCACCCCAAGGAGCATAAGCAACTGGAAATATTTCTGCTTCTCCGTGTGGAGCAATTAAAGGAGCAAATATTGCAGCAAAAAAATATATAAATAGCACAAACATTCCGAACCAAGCAGATATTGGAGCTTTTGATAAAGCGATTTTCAATCTCTCTAATCGAGTTCTTCTTTTAATTAAATTAGCAACTTCACTTTTTGCAGAATAAGATAAATTTTCGCTCATTTTGGATATAATAACCTCGGATTGGAGATAATACCGATCAAGTCAGCAATTAAGTTTAATATTACATATGTTGATGCAAAAATTAACGCGCATGCCTGTACAACAGGTAAATCTCGATTATACACTGAGCCAACCATCAACCTACCAATACCTTGATAATTAAAAACATATTCAACAACAACTGAACCAATCAACATGTAAGCTAAATTTATTGCAATTACCTGAGAAATAGGTGCCCAAGCATTTGGAAGTGCATGCTTAACAATTACCTCATATCTTGAAGCACCTGATAATTTTGCCATTTCAATATATTCACTTGATAAAATATTTATTATAGCTGACCTTGTCATTCTCATCATGTGACCCATTGTAATTAATGTTAATGTGAAAACTGGAAGCGCGGTCCTATAAAATCTTTCAGCTAAAGATGTAGTTTCATCAACGTTAGAAATAGTTGGAAAAACTGGAAACAAAGTCGCTAGTAGAAGAATAAAAATATATGCAGTAAAAAATTCTGGTGATGATACGGTTACTAAGCTGACTCCAGTTGCTGATCTATCATAATAAGAGTTTCTATATAAAGCTGCAGAAATACCTAAAATTAAAGACAGAGGAATAGCCAACATGGCGGCAACTCCTGTTAAAAATAAAGTATTCTTTAGCCTGGGAATAATTAATCCAACAACTTCTCTCGATCTATCACCTTGATCTCCTTGTACTTTAGATCTTCCAGAAAAAGAGCTGCCAAAATCTCCTTGAAAAACATTCCCCAGCCAATCAAAATATCTTGTTACAGGAGGTTTATCTAAACCTAATTCTGCTCTCAGAGCTTTTACAGCAGATTTTGTAGCACTTTGTCCTAATATTTCTGTAGCAAAGTCTCCTGGTAAAAAAGAGAATGTGCTAAATATTATTACTGAGAATGCAAAAACCGTAATAAGTCCAAGACTGAGTCTCAATAAAATTGTTCGAAATATTGGATGAATTCTAGAAATATTTGCCTCCTTAAAGATACAATCTTGATTATTAAAGTTTTGTATAAATTAGGTCAACATACAAGCTAAAATAATAATTTATACGTTGAATTAAAACGTTATATATGTTTTTATATATTAACTTAAGTTTGTTTTTTGTTAAATTTCTAGAAATTATGAACAAAAATCTTAGGTTTTTGTTCAATTATAAGGGAGGACAAATGAAAAATAAGAAAATAGACAAATACATTGAGGAACAGTCTTCAAAGCTAACTAAAGGGCTTATTGATAGAAGACAGTTCATGATGTCTGTCCTTGCTACTGGGGTTACGCTACCAATTGCATTATCATTAGCAGATAAAGCAGTTGCAGCTACACCAAAAAAAGGTGGACATTTAAGATGGGGTAATAGTGCAGCAGATGCTACAGATACTCTTGATCCGGCAACTTACCAGAGCTCATTTATGCAAGCTACTGCTTGGTCATATCAAAACTGTTTAACAGTTGTTGATTCAGACCATACTATTGTTGGAGAACTTGCAGAGTCCATTGAGTCTGATGATGCTCAAACTTGGGTATACAATCTTCGTAAAGGAGTTGAATTTCATAATGGTAAATCAATGACTGCAGAAGATGTTGTACTCAATTATCAGTATCACATGAATCCAGATACTGCTTCAGCAGCAGGAGGATTGTTATCTCAGATTGAAACAGTTTCTGCTGATGGAAATAATAGAGTTATTTTTAAGCTAAAAGGTGCAAATGCCGATTGGCCTGCAATAACTACTGACTATCACATTATGATTAAACCAACAAAAGATGGAGTTGTTGATGCTCAATCAACTATTGGTACAGGTCCATACATTATGGATGAGTTTAATCCAGGTGTTGGCGCAAAATTTGGTAAAAGAAATCCAAATTATTTCAAAGGTGATAGTGTTGCACACTTTGATTCAGTTGAAGTAATCGGAATTAATGATCCTGCTACTAGACAAGCAGCATTATTAAACGGTGAAATCGATTGGATGAATGGTGTTGATCTTAGAACTGCAAATCTACTAACTAGAAATCCTAGTGTAGAAATAACAGCAGCTTCTGGATACGCTCACTATACAGCGCCAATGAGATTAAACGTTCCACCGTTTGATAACTTTGATGTTCGTATGGCTATGAAGTTTGCAATCAAAAGACAGGAAATTGTTGATAAGATTATGCTTGGATATGGTACTGTTGGTAACGATCATCCGATCTCTACTGCTCACCCATACCACAACAGCGCTTTAGAGCAGAGAGAATTCGATGCTGATAAAGCTGCTTATCACTGGAAAAAATCTGGTGTAAGTGGACCAATTGAAATTAGTACTTCAGAGGTTCCTTATGCAGGATGTACAGATGCAACTAACTTGATAGCAGCATCTGCTCAAGAATGTGGTATCGATCTTCGAGTTAAAAAAGAGCCTGAAGATGGTTACTGGAGTAACGTTTGGAACACTAAAGGTTTCAGTATGAGTTCTTGGGGTGGAAGACCTACAGAAGATATGATGTGGTCTGCAGCATTCACAGATGACACTGAGTGGAACGAAGCTGCTTGGGGTAATCTAGTTCAAACTGATTCAACGGTTCGTTTCAATGAACTTGTTAGATCTGCTAGATCTGAACTTGATGCAGAAAAAAGAAAATCAATGTACTGGGAAGCACAAGCTCTTTGTAACTACGATGGTGGTGCAATTGTTTATGCATTTAACCAATATGTTGGTGCTGGTTCTAAAAAACTTGCTCATGGTGAAGATGTTGCTGGTAACTGGGAAAGTGACGGTAACAAACTATCTGAACGTTGGTGGTTTGCATAAAATTCAAATTTCAAGTGGCGCATTTAGCGCCACTTTCTAGATCCAAAAAGATTATCTCCTTCTTTGTTTACTAAAATTTAGCTTTTGATTAAATATTATTATGTTTCAAAAAGATAAGAAGTACATTC
This sequence comes from uncultured Alphaproteobacteria bacterium, assembly GCA_902628645.1. GTDB lineage: Bacteria > Pseudomonadota > Alphaproteobacteria > HIMB59 > CACPNW01. Next base: position 49,113 of record CACONS010000006.1, read on the forward strand.
TTGATGGTGGTTCAGGGCAAACATTATTGGAAATGGGTTTAGAAACAACTGGAGATCTTTGGTCCGCACAAGCACTAATTGACAGTAAATATCATTCTCTGGTTTTAAAAATGCATCAAGATTTTATTAATGCCGGATCTGAAGTAATTGTTACTTCAAATTTTTCAGTTAGAAAAAGAATGTTTGCAAAACATAATTTACTAGATCATTTTGAAGAAGGCTTAACATATGCTGGAAAAATTGCACAAAAAGCAAAGAAAGAATCAAATAAAAATATTATTGTAGCTGGTTCTTTGCCAAATCAAGGTAATACTTATTCTCCAATTCAATTTGAAACAGATAAAACAATTTATGATAATTTTTTAGAAATTTGCATCATACTGAATGATTATATAGATATATTCTATTTAGATGTATTAAGTTCAATAAAAGAAATCAAGTTAGGATTAGAGGCAACAAAAAATTTTAATAAACAAACTTTAGTTGGCGTTCATTTACGATACGATGCAAGGCTTCCATCTGGCGAAACTCTACATGAAGTTTTTAATGTAATAAAAGATTATAATTGTTGTGGAATTATTTCAGCTTGTGTATCACCTGAAATTGTTGAATTAAGTTTACAAGATTTACAAAAGCAAAAACTACCTTATGGTTACAAAATGAATTTATTTAAAGATATGCCAACTAATAATAAAAAAACTTTTTCAAAAGAAGGTTTTGATGGTGATAATAAATATGAATATGCAGATCCAGTAGAATTACTTGGCTCTAGAGCTTATGAATATAACGAAGATAAATTCAAAAATTTTGTTATTAAAACACTAAAGGATAACGTGTCATTGATAGGTGGGTGTTGTGAAATCAAACCGAGACATATTAACAAGCTTAAAAATATCTTTTGATTTTTTTATGTTTTAAGTGGATATTGTAAATTAATAAAATGAATAATAATTCAAATAATTATCGCTTTGTAATTAAAGCTGTCCCAGTTGGTACTGGAAGATCAGTTGATTTAGCTAGACCGATGAAAATTCATCCTCTAAGCTACCAAGAATTACATTTAGACCCAGAATATACAAATTATGCAGATGGAAGGTTCACACTTGAAAAATTATCTCATGCATCTGCAGATCAAATGTATTGGAAGGCTAGGCAAGCTATTATATTAAGACATACTGGAGAGCATCCTTATCAAATATCTGGTCCAGATGCAGAGAAATTATTACAAAGAATATTTCCAAGAGATATCTCTAAGGTAAAAGTTGGAAGATGTTCATATCAATTTGCATGCTATCACGATGGGGGAATGATTTCAGATGGATTACTTCTCAAACTAGAAGATAATAAATTTTGGTTTGCTCAAGGTGATGGTCATCTTTTTGGTTGGTATAAAGCTCATTCCACAGATTTAGATGTTGAAATTAAGGATCCTAATGTTTGGGTTAGCCAAATACAAGGTCCAAAATCTCTGGAGTTATTGAATAAAATTATTGATAAGCCATTTAAAGGAAACTTTAAATATTTTGATTGGGAGGAAGTTTCAATTGCTTCCGAAATAGTTATTGTTAGTAGAACAGGTTTTACAAATGAACTAGGATGGGAAATTTATATATCTCCTGATAATGACGCACGAAAAATAGGAGATTTACTCTTAGAAGAAGGAGAAAAAATGGGAATGCTTCTAACAGCTTCTCCTGGATTTAGAGGAAGAAGAATTGAGGCAGGATTATTATCAGCAGGAAGAGATTTTACTAAAGATAGAAATCCGTTTTCAGTAGGTTTAGGAAAATTTATAGATTTTAATAAAGGTGATTTTATAGGAAGAAAATTTTTACTAAATGCAGATAAAAAGTGTTTAACTTGGGGTATGAGAGTGGAAAATAGTTTTGCATTAGTTGACAGTGATATAATTTTAGATGGAAAAAAAATTGGCATAGTAACATCAAGTACTTGGTCACCTTATCAAGAATGTGGAGTTTCAATTGTTCATTTGAATGACTCAAATTTTGGTCCTGGTACAATAGTTGACGTTCTATGTGATAATGGCCAAAATAATAAAGGTGAAATATGTAAGCTGCCAATGTATGATGTTAATGGAGATATTCCAAGAGGCATAAAAGTTGATATACCAAAAGGCTCAGTGCCTTGGAAGGGAATCAATAAAAACTAAAGAATTTTATAATAGAATTATAAATTATGTTAGAATAATAATAAATTAATGAATTATTATATTAATCCGAGTACAAAAATCCATACAATTGAAGATGCAATTAAATTATCTAAAAAAAGATTACCAAAATTAGTTTTTGATTTTATTGATGGAGCATCAGGAGATGATAAACTTGCAGAAATAAATAGTAAAGCATTAGATCAAATAAGATTAGAGCCTAAAGTTTTTAGAAATGTTGAAAATAGAAATTTAACAAAAAAAATCTTAAATTTTCAATTTGATTATCCTTTTGGTTTTGCTCCTATGGGTATGACCAATTTATCATGGCCTGAAGCAGATAAAATGATAGCTAAGGAAAGTGCACACTTAAACATACCAACATGTGTTTCTATGGCATCAAGTACCACTTTAGAAGACATGTATAGTTTTTCAGAGGGACATTCTTGGATGCAAATATATATTTTTCAAAGTGAAGAATTTATTATGGAGCTTTTAAAAAGAGCTCAAAATATAGGATATAAAGTTTTAATTTTAACAGTTGATGTTCCAATTTTATCACGAAGAGCTAGAGATGATAGAAATGGATTTGGTTATCCATTTAAAATTGGCCCAAAACAATTTTTAGATTTTGCCCTTCATCCAAGATGGAGTTTAACAACTTTATTTAAAGGAACTCCTAAGCCAATGAATTATGTAACTTCAAATTCTGGAGAACAAGTTTTTAGAAGAAAAGAAAGTAGAGGTGCAACTGATTGGGAAACTCTAAAAAGAATAAGAAATGCATGGAAAGATAAATTAATAATTAAAGGCGTGATGAACACGGAAGATGCAATAAAAATAAAAGAAGCCGGTGCAGATGCTATTCAAGTATCAAATCATGGTGGAAGACAATTAGATAGTGCCACAGCTGCTATTAATGCACTACCCTTAATACGAAAAGCAGTAGGAGATAATTTTCCATTAATATTTGATAGTGGAATTAGAAGTGGAAGTGATATTTTAAGAGCTTTAGCATTAGGAGCTGACTTTACTATGTTTGGTAGACCATTAATGTATGCTATTGGTGCTGATGGAGCTAGAGGCTTAAGAAGAATAATTAACTTAATTAAAGAAGAACTAAGTACAAACCTTGGTTTAGTGGGATTAACGGATATAAATGAAGTAGACAAAAAAATTATAGCAGAGAAAATTTTTAAGGGTATTAATTATTAAAATGGGAGATAAAAAAATAAGAGGTGGTGCTTTAGTGGCGAGAGCATTAAAAGATAAGGGAATTGAAAATGTATTTACTCTTTCTGGTGGTTTTTGTAATCCAGCACTAGAAGGTTTCATGGAGTGTCAAATTAATGTTATTAATTGTCCTCATGAACAAATAGCAGGCCATTTAGCTGATGGTCATACAAGGATAACAAGAAAACCATCTGTTTGTATTGTTGGTCCAGAGGGTTTTGCAAATGCTGTACCTTCTATGATGGAGGCATGGGGTGAAAGATCTCCTGTAATTTTTATAACAGGTTCAAGTAGTTTAAAAAGACAAGGTGCTGGTGGTTTCAAAGAGATTGATGATGTTACTATTGCAGCACCTTTAACGAAGTATAGTGCAAGTATAACTGAAGGCACTAGAATAAGGGAGTTTGTAGATAAAGCATATAGAATTGCAACAAATGGCTATCCTGGTGCAGTACATTTAAGTGTACCAGTAGATATAATGTTTTCATCATTTGCAGATGATGCAGGTTTAGAAGAAAGACCTTTTACTCATCAAAAAAAACCTTTAGCCAAAGCTTGGCCAGACCCTGAGAGTTTAAATGAAATATTTGATCTAGCAATTAATGCTCAAAAACCAGTTTTTATTGGAGGGCATGGTGTTTGGTGGTCCAATGCAGAAAAAAAATTAGAGCAAGCTGGTTTTGAATTAAACATTCCAATATTTAATATACCATACCATCAAAAGCTTTTAGGCGAAGAGGCAGATACATACATGGGTTTGGCAGATATTCATCAATATCCTCCATCAAAAATGGCACTCAATGAATCAGATTTGGTTCTTATGATTGGTGCACGTCTTGATAATCAAATGAATTTTGGCAATCCTCCACTTTTTCCAAAAAATACTAAGCTTGTATGTATTAATGGATCACACGAAGAAATAGAATTAAATAGAGCTGCTGATATTAACTTACTATGTGATCCTAGAGTTTTTTTAGACAAACTCATAGAATTAAAGAAAGATAGTAAATGGAAATTAAATAATGATTGGTTTGATAAAAATAAAAAAGAGAAAAAAAATTGGATCGATAAAACATTAGACGACTTAAACAAAGAAACTGAAGAGACAAAAAAAAATGGTGGGAAAATTCATCCTCTTCAGTTAGCTTTAGATGTTCAAGAAGTATTAACTGAAAATGATTGGTTAGTTATTGATGGTGGAAACACACATTTTTGGTCTGAGATTGCAATTAATATTGCTGGATCAAAAGGAAAAAAACTTGGTGGAATATTACATCCAGGAACATTTAGTATGTTAGGTGTTGGAGTTCCTTTTGCTGTATCAGCGAAAAACCTTAATCCTAAATCTAATGTAGTTTTAATAAGTGGAGATGGAGCATTTTTATCTGGTGGATTATCAATTGAAGCTGCTTTTCAAGAAAAAAAACCTATTGTTGTAGTTATAGATAACAATGGAGGTCTTGACTGTATTTCTCAACAACAAGAAAGGTTATTTGAAAGTGGGAAACACTTTGCAACTGATTTTAGAGACATTCCATTTCACTCAATTTTTAAAGGTTTTGGAGGGCATGGAGAATTAGTTACTAAAAGAGAAGATTTAGGCCCCGCTTTAAAAAGAGCGTTAGAAAGTGGTAAAACTGCATGTGTAAATGTTAAGGCTAAAGGTGTTATAAGTCCAATAGTTGCTGCAGTTAGTGATAAAAGAGATAAAGCGTCTATAGAGTAAGTTATGGCAATTTTTTCTACACATTTACTAAACGCAATAGATGGTACGCATGCAAGCGATGTAGAAATTATTATTTATAAAATAAATAATAATAACAAAATTGTATTTCTAGAAGAAAAAACAGATAGCTCTGGAAGAATGCTTAAAGAATTTGAATTAACGAAAGAAGATTGTGAAAATGATTATGAAATGATAATTAATTCAGGTAAATTTTTTAGAAATACGAGTGAAATAATTAATTCAATAAGTGTTAAATTTAAAATGAAAGATCCTCTTAAAAAATATCATATACCTCTAATTATTTCACCAAATGGGTACTCAATATGGTGGTCAAAATAAAATGAGTAATTCAGGATTAAACATGTCCAGACGTATTAGGAGGACCCCCTATACAGAGAAAGTAATTGAAGCTGGTGTAAGTGGTTTTACTGTAGTTAATCATATGCTTCTTCCAAAATCATATAAAGCAACTGTAGAAGAAGATTATTGGCATTTATCTAAAGATACTCAAATTTGGGATGTTTCATGTCAACGTCAGGTTCAAATAATAGGAGAAGATGCTAAAAAATTAATACAACTCATGTCTCCAAGATCAATAAAAGATATGCCTATTGGTAAATGTTACTATTATCCAATGATTGATGAAAATGCAGGGATTATAAATGATCCTGTACTTTTAAAATTAAGTGAAAATAAATATTGGCTATCAGTTGCAGACTCAGATGTTCTTCTTTGGGCAAAAGGATTGGCTGTAGGAAGAAATTTTAAAGTTGATATTATAGAGCCTGATGTTTACCCTCTAGCAATTCAAGGTCCAAAATCTGAAGAATTAATGTCATCAATATTTGGTGAAAAAATTAAAAAATTAAAATTCTTTCATTTTTCTTTTTTTGAATTTGATGGAACAAAGCAAATAATTGCAAGATCAGGATATAGCAAACAAGATGGTTTTGAGATTTATCTTAAAGGTTTTAGTTTAGGAAAAAAACTTTGGGAAACTATTTGGGAAGCAGGAAAAGGTTTTAATATTTCTCCTGGATGTCCAAATTTAATTGATAGAATAGAAGGTGGTTTATTATCCTATGGTAATGAATTTACTTTAGAAAATAATCCAATTGAATGTGGATTTGATAATTATTGTAGCAATTTATCTCATGATTTCATTGGAAAAAATGCACTAAAAAAAATATTAAAAAATGGAATAGAAAAAAAAATAAAAGGAATTACTTTTGATGGGTCACCAACTCCTCCGTGCACAATACCTTTTCCTGTATACTCAAAAAATAGATTTCAAATTGGTAATATCACCTCTGGTATTTATTCACCATTTTTAAAAACCAATATTGGGTTATCAATGGTTGATAGAGATTATTGGAATGATGGGCAGGATGTTATCGTATTAACACCAGACAATATTGAGAGAAAAGGTAAAGTTCGCTCACTACCTTTTAATTATTCTTAAAATGAGTCATTCAATCGAATTAAAGTGGGAATTAGGAGATCAAAAACTCGAATTTGGAAAATACTTAACTGATCACACAGTAATGCTTAACGAAAATGTATCTATTGATGCGGGATCATCTCCAGATTATGGAGGAAGCGAAACTAATATTAATCCAGAGCAAAAACTAGCTGCAGCTGTAAGTAGTTGTTTTATGATGACGTTTTTAGCTTTAGCTGCAAAAATGAAATGGCCAGTTATTAATTACAAAGATAAAGCAATTTCATATTTAGGAAAAAATGCAGAGGGAAGAATGTACGTCAACAAAATAGAGCTAAATCCAGCTATAGTATTTGAAGATAATTTTAATATTTCTGATGAAGAAATGAAAAAGATGAAAGAGAGATCACATAAGTATTGTTTTATCGCTAATTCACTATCAAAAGATGTAGAAATTCAAATCAATTAAATGAATTTTAATCTAATATTAAACGAAAAAAATAATAATATTTTTAATATTATTCTTAATGACCAGAAAAACCAAAATACTTTAAGCGAAAACATGATCAATGAATTAACATCAGCACTAGATATTGCTGATAAAGATAATGAAGTAAAAGTCATTATTTTATCATCAAAAGGTAATATTTTTTGTGCAGGACATAATTTAAAAGATTTAAATTCACAAAGATTGCAAAATGACAAAGGTGAAAGCTATTTTAAAAAAATATTTCAAATGTGCTCTCAACTTATGCTGAAAATTAATAAAAATAATAAACCAGTTATAGCTATGGTTGATGGTATAGCTACTGCAGCAGGCTGTCAGTTAATTTCTAGCTGTGATTTAGCTTACTCAAGTAGCAGAGCAAAATATGCAACTCCTGGTGTTAATATTGGATTATTTTGTTCTACACCAATGGTTCCATTATCAAGAACTGTAGGTAAAAAGCAAGCTATGGAAATGCTTCTCACTGGAGATCTTATAGATGCAAATAAAGCATTAAGGATTGGCTTAATAAATGATGTCTTTGAAGAAGATAGTTTAAAAGAAAATGTATTTCAAATTGCTAAAAAAATATCGTCTAAATCTTCTAATACTATTAAAATTGGTAAAGAAGCTTTTTACAAACAAAAAGATATGAAACTAGAAGACGCATATAATTTTACTTCAAATGTAATGACGGAAAATATGTTAAATGATGATTCCAGAGAAGGTATTGAAGCTTTTTTAGAAAAGAGAGAGCCAAACTGGAAAGAATAATTACTTCTTCTTAAAATGGGTTTGGTTGAGATGGTTTGGTAGCTAACCATGTAGATTTAGTCTGCATGTAACTTTGCATTCCCTCCCATCCATTTTCACGACCGTATCCTGATTGCTTGAAACCTCCAACTGGAGATTGAGTAGAAGCATTAAAATAATTATTTATATAAACAGTTCCAGCCTCTATCTTATCTGCTAAACGTATAGCTTTATTGGTATCCTTAGTCCAAATACCTGCTGCAAGTCCATAAATAGTATTGTTTGCAATTTTAATTACTTCATCTTCATCATCCCAAGATTGTATTGAGGCGACAGGTCCAAATACTTCATTTTGAGCTAAATCATCTTCATTTGGAACATTATCAAAAATAGTTGGTCCAATATAGTACCCTTCAGATTTTTGTTCTTTTCTTCCATCAATTAATAATTTTAAACCTCTTTTTTCAGCCGCTTCTATCTTAGATAAAATAAAATCATATTGCTCTTTATTTGCTATAGGTCCTATTTGTGTTGCTGTATCATTTGGGTTACCAACTTTAGCTTTTTTAACAACTTCTAATAAATTTTGAGTAAATTTATCTTTTATATCTTTATGCACTAATATTCTTGATCCTGAAATACAGCTATGACCTGAAACTGGAAAGATTCCTGAAACAACTCCATTAACTGATAAAGTTAAATCAGCATCTTTAAATATAATTTGTGGTGATTTTCCTCCTAGCTCCATAATAATAGGTTTAACGTTTTTGGATGCACTTAAACTAGCTGCACGCCCCCCTTTTGTTCCGCCTGTAAAACTTATCATTCTAACATCTTGGTGTTCAATAAGAGGTGCACCAGTGGTAGGGCCAAAACCAGTAACAACATTAATCAAGCCTTCAGGAAGATCGGCTTCTTCTAAAATTTTCATTAACTCTAATGTAGAGCACGATGCTCTTTCTGAAGGTTTAATTACAACAGTATTGCCTGCTGCAATTGCTGGTGCCAATTTCCAGATTAATGTTCCAATTGGTGAGTTCCAAGGTAGAATTAGTGCAACAACTCCAAATGGTTCCCATTTTAAATAATTATGCATATTTGGAACCTCTGAAGGTATCAATCTACCTTCATACTTGTCACACATACCTGCATAATAATAAAAACTCTCAGTCTGCCAGCTAGTTAAAGAAGGAGTGATATTTTTTGGAAGTTTGCCGTTGTCTTTAGTTTCTATTTTTCCAATGCGTTCAGCATTTTTAGCAATAATATCTCCAATTCTAGTTAATGTTCTTCCTCTTTCTGCTGGATACATTTTAGCATAAGGACCATCATAATAAGCACGTTTAGCAGATGATACTGCAAGATTAATATCTTTTTGATTACAGTCAGGGACCTTTGCCCATACTTTACCTATAGATGGATCCTCACTTTCAAAATATTTTTCAGATGAAGGGTCATGCCATTTATTTCCCGCATAAAATTTGTAGGTTTGAATTTCAGACATAATTTATTTAAACTTAAATATTTTCATTGGTCAACTTATTTGTGATTAATTAATTTTTAATATCATATCTGATGCTTTTTCTGCTAACATAATTACAGATGCATTTATATTTCCACTTATCATATCTGGGAAAGAAGATGCATCTACTACTCTCAGATTGTCTATTCCTCTAACTTTAAGCTGATTATCAAGTACAGCCATTTTGTTATTACTGGAACCCATTGCGCAAGTAGATGCAGGATGATGGCCTGTTTGTACATGATTTCGAACTGACTCTTTTAAATCCTGATCACTTTTTATTTTTTTTCCTGGAAGTAATTCTTCCGAAACAATTTTTGCTAAACTGGGTTTTGACAATACTTCTCTTGTATGCTTCATCCCCTCTATCATATCTTCCATATCAGATGGATCGATGAACCAATTTGGATTTATATTAAGTTCATCATTAGGATTTGAGCTTTTAAGTTTTACACTTCCTGTGCTCTTTGGTCTTAATAAATTAATTTGAAAGTGTAATCCTGGAAAAGCTTTTTTACCTCTAGAAAAAAATAATGAACCAAAATTTAATAAATTATCTAAACTCATAGACCAGTTATCTTTTTCTTCTTTAAAACACATAGGTGTCATGAACACTTGTATTTCAGGCATATCTTTTTCTCTTATTGCATGAAATAGATTTGTTGACCAAAAAGGAGCTGCAGCTAATCCTTGTTTAAATAAAATATATTTTAATCCTACAATAATAGCTCTATCGATCCTTTGATATTTAGAGAAACTTAAATTGTTGTTTTGAAAAGCCCAATTCATTGGCATAACAGGATGATCGTGAAGGTTTTCACCTACTCCAGGTAAGTTAATTAATAATTCTATATTTTTTTCTTTTAAATGTTCTTCTGGACCAATTCCTGACAACATTAAACATTTGGGACTACCGAATGCTCCTAAAGATAATATTACCTCTGATGATGCATAAACTTCACCATTTGATAAAAGTAATCCTTTAGCTTTATTTTTCTCAATTAAAATTTTTATTACAGATGTATTTTTATAAATTGTTAAGTTGCTAGGTTTAAATTTCAAATAAGCTTCTGCAGATGATTGTCTTTTTCCCTTCCATACTTTAACATCATATCGGCCTACTCCATTTAGATTGCCGTTGTAAAAATCATTATTAATTTCTGCCCCAGCTTCAACACATGCATCAATAAATGCTTTATCGATAGAATTGTAATTACCAGCTGGTGTAAGTTTTAAAGGACCTGAATGTGAGTGATATTCATTTTTTTCTCTATGAAAAGCTGAGGCAGATTTTTTGAAATATGGCAGTACTTCATTAAAAGACCAACCCTCTAAGCCCTTTTGTCTCCATCTGTTAAAATCACCTGATGCACCTCTCATGTAAATCATACCGTTTAAAAGAGAAGATCCTCCTAGTCCTTTACCTCTAGGATACAAAATTTTTCTATTATCTAAAGAAGGTTGAGGTATTGACTCAAAACCCCAATCAAATTTAGGGTTTCCAAAAATGTATCCGTTACCACCGGGCATTTGAGTGAATAAACTTTTTCCTGACCCCCCTGCTTCTATTAGTAATACCTTTATATCTTTATTTTCAGATAATCTTGAGGCTAATGTACAGCCAGCAGAACCTCCTCCTGCTATTATATAGTCAAATGTTTTTTTCATTTATTTAAATTAAAAAGAAATAATTTTTTATTAGTTATTTTTTCTTTCTCTATAAGCTATAAAAATTCCTGTACTAATTATTATTGTTCCTCCTAGATAAATACTTAAAGTTGGTACTTCTGCATAAATTAAATAACCCATTACTCCAACAAAAATAAAAGATGAGTATTCGAATGGAGAAGTAATTGCAACATCAGCATATTTAGCTGCCTGTGACATAAACAAATGCCCAAGTGAGCCCATTATGCCTAAACTCATAGCAAAAATTAATTGTACCATACTAGGCATAATAAAATTTTCAGGGAAAAATATAATTGACGTAATTAATAATGCAAAAGAATAATAAAATACAATTGCAACACTAGAATCAGTACTCATTACAGATCTAGTTGATAAATAAACAGAAGCCATAAAAGCTGCAGATATTAAAGGATAGAGTGTTTCTAATTTGAACAAGTCAGTACCGGGCTTAACAATTATTAATACACCTATGAAACCAATTAATATTGCAGTGGTTCTAAATATGCCAATTCTCTCTCCAAGTATTGGTACAGCAAGAAAGGCAGCAATGATTGGTGCAGAATGTGCTATAGCAATATTTTCTGAAAGCATTAAATGATTAATTCCATAAATATAGAATACAACACAAGCAGAAGCAGAAAGAGCTCGTATAGCATGCCCAAATGGTTTTTTAGTTTTTAATTTATCAAATCCAAAATACATTGCCATGAAAGTTGCAATGATACTTCCACTGAGTGCTCGAAAAAATATTGATTCCCATACAGGAAAATGAAAACTTAAATATTTATAAGTGATATCATTTATACTAAGACAAAACATGGACAGCAACATGAAAGAAATTCCCAAGAGACTATTATTTTTCGATTTCATTAATTAATTAAATATACTAAGATAATTTATTCAGATATAAATATTTCAAAATGAATAACAAATATCATGTAAAAAAAATAGAAAAAAAGAATGATCATTTAAGTATTTTATGGAAAGATAATTTTGAAAGTAAATTTCATTTTATGTGGTTAAGAGATAATTGTCCAACAGCAATACATCCTACTGCAAATATGCGAGTCTTTAATATTTTAACTGTTAGTAAAAATATATTTCCTAAAAATTATAAAATTGAAAAAAATAAACTCAATATTGATTGGAGTGAAGGTGATCATAGTAGCAAATTCAATTTAAAATGGTTAAGAGATCATTGTTATACTGAAATAAATAATCGAAAATATAAATCACCTTATGTTTTTTGGGATGGTAAATTAAAAAAAAATTTAAAGAAAATTATTGTTGATCATAATAGTGTAATAAAAAATGACAAACATTTAAGTAAATGGTTAAATCTACTTCATACTTATGGTTTTGCATTAATCAAAAATGCGCCAACTAGAAAAAAATCAGCATTCAAAATATTAAATAGAATAAGCCATCATAGAGAAACATTTTTTGGTACACCATTTGAAGTAATTAATATTCCAAAACCAAATAATACAGCTTATACGGCAGATGCTCTGAGAAATCATACTGACTTACCTTATTTTGAATATGCACCTGGATATCAGTTTCTTCATTGTTTAGTAAATGATGCTTATGGCGGATTATCATCTGTTGTAGATGGTTTTACAGTAGCAAATTATTTAAAAAAAAATGAAAAAGATGTTTTTAATATTTTAACTAAAACTCACGTTAAATTCAAAGATACTGATTATACTCAAAAAGCTATCAGAATTCTTCACTCACCAATTATAACACTTACAAAAGATAATGATTTCAATGATATTAGATTTAGTATGGCTGCAATGGGAGCAGTTGATGTTGATCCAAAAAAAATGAAAAAATTTTATGAAGCCTACCTATATTTTGCATCATTGCTTCAAAATAATAAATTTAAAATTGATTTTAGATTAGAGGCAGGTGATATATTTTGTTTTAATAATAGAAGAGTATTACATGGGAGGACTGAATTTGATCCAAACTCTGGAAATAGACATCTTCAAGGATATTATATTGAAAGAGATGAAATAATAGGAAGATTAAATTATTTTAATAATATTAAAGTTTAGATCATTCCCATCCGCAGATAGTTTTAATTTCTAAATATTCTTCTAGACCCCAATCACCTCCCTCTCTTCCATTACCAGATTGTCTATAACCACCAAAGGGAGTTCCTGGATCAGCACTATTTCCATTTATATAAACACCTCCTGATCTAAATTTTCTTGCAACTCTTTTGGCTTTTTCTTTATCTTGAGTTTGAACATAGTTTCCTAGACCATAGGATGTATCGTTGACAATTGATATAGCTTCATCTTCATCTTCAAATGGAATTATAGATAATACTGGTCCAAAAATCTCTTCTTTTGCAATTCTCATATTATTAGTTACATCTGTGAAAATTGTTGGCTTAACAAAATAACCCTTTTCTAGACCATTTGGCTTTTCAGGACCTCCAGCCACGAGTGTAGCGCCCTCATTTATACCACTATTAATTAGATCAATAATTTTATCATATTGTGTTTTAGAAATAACTGGACCGATATGATTTCCATTCTTAGAAGCAATATCAACTTTAATTTTATTTGCTTCATCAGCCGCCTCCTCTACTGCTCTTTTATAGATTGATTTTTCAACTAGCATTCTTGTTGGTGCATCACAGGATTGACCCGAATTACTCATAATATTCCTAACACCTTCTCTTACTGCTTCTGGATGTGAGTCACTAAAAACAATATTACCCCCCTTACCTCCTAATTCTAAACATACTCTTTTAATTGTATCTGCTGCGTTTTTAGAAATAAGTTTTCCTGCTCTTGTTGATCCAGTAAAAGATATCATATCAATATCTTTATGAGATGATAGATCTGTACCTACACCCTCTCCATCTCCATTCACTAAATTAAAAACACCAGGAGGGAAACCTGCTTCATGAATTATTTCCGCAAAAATGATCCCTGACATGGGTGCAATTTCTGAAGGTTTTAATATCATAGTGCAGCCAGTGGCTAAAGCAGGTATTACTTTCAATGTGATTTGATTGATAGGCCAATTCCACGGTGTAATAAGACCGCATACTCCAATCGGTTCATAAACAATATAATTATTGGAATTTTTATTAAATCTTTTTTCAAATTCAAAATTTTTTAATCTCAAAATGAAATCATTAATATGATCTGCTCCTGAAGAAGTTTGCGCTGATGAAGACCAATCTAATGGCGCTCCCATTTCCTCAGACATTATTTGTGTTATTTCATCCCATCTACTTTTATAAATTTTAAGTAATTTTTCTAATAAACTAATCTTTTCTCTTTTATCTACCTGACTCCACGTAATGAATGCTTTTTTTGCTACATTGACTGCTAGATCTACATCTTCCTTAGATCCTAAAGAAATAAAAGCGTATGGTTGTTCATTAGAGGGATTAATAACCTCAAAATCATTCTTTATAATTGGATTAATCCAAGAACCATTTATATAAAATTTACGTTTATCAATCATTATTGAAAATATATTTAAATAAAATATACATTTATTTTTATCTATATTAGAATAAAATAATACACAATAAGAGGTAAAATTGACAATAGAAAATATTAAACTTGATATAGACTACGTAAGATCGCAATTCCCAGCATTTAAAGATCCTCTTTCAAAAGAATGGTCTTTTTTTGAAAATGCTGGAGGGAGCTATGTTCCACAAAATGTAATTGATAAATTATCTGAATTTATGACATCGACAAAGGTTCAACCTTATGCAGAATATCCTATGTCTAAAATAGCTGGTGAAAACATGGATAAAGCTACTGAATTGTTTGCTCAAATGATAAATGCAAAAAAGAATGAAATTTTAATCGGCGGATCAACTTCTATAAATTTATATGTTTTATCTAATGCTTTAAGGAAGTACTTAAATCCAGGAGATGAGATCATTGTAACTAATCAAGATCATGAAGCAAATATTAGTCCTTGGAGAAGATTAAAGGAAATTGATGCAAAAATTATTGAATGGAAATTTGATTTAAATAGTCATGAACTTAAAATATCTGATTTAGAAAGTTTAATTACAAAAAGAACAAAAATATTAGCTGTAACACACTGTTCAAATATTATTGGATCAATAAATAATTTAAAAAAAATTTCCGAAATAGCTCATAAAAATAATATTATAGTTATTGGAGATGGCGTTTCCTATGCTCCACATGGTTTCCCTGATGTTAAAAAACTTGATGTAGATTTTTATACATTTAGTCTCTATAAAACATACGGACCTCATCTTGCACTTTTGTATGGTAAAGAAGAAATTTTAAAAGATCTGCCTAATCAAAATCATGAGTTTCTAGAAAATAACTATCCTTACACTATAAATCCAGGAGGTCCTAATCATGAGGAATTAGTGTCATTGATTGGTATACATGAATATTTTGAAAATTTGTATAAACATCATTTTAATAATACTAATTTGTCAACAAGGGAAAAAATGGAAAAAATTAATGAAATTATCTCATTACATGAAGAGGAAGTTGGTAATCCTATATTAGAATATATATCAAATAGAGATGATTTAAAATTAATTGGCAAAAATAAAATCTTTGATAAGAACAGGGCGCCAACAATTTCTTTCATTTCTAACAAATTAACTTCTAAAAAGATAAGTGAGATATTAGTTAAGAATAAAATTGCAACAAGAAATGACAATTTTTATGCTTGGAGATGTCTTGATGCTCTAAAAATAGATACCTCGGATGGAGTTGTAAGATTAAGCTTAACACACTATAACTCTAAAGATGATGTAAATAAGTTACTATTTGCTTTAAATAAGATTAATTAATTTTTTTATAACCTTCCACGTTATCTATTAAAAAATTAATAATCGAATCAGAATTATTTTTTTGGATCAAATTTTTTAATTCATTTATTTTATTTTCAATAAACTCAAAATTTTCACTTACCTCATCAACTAAAAAAATTTTATCATTATAGGTTTTTTTTATTTTATCTGTTAAGTATAATTCTTCATGTAATTTTTCACCTTCTCTTAGTCCAATATATTTAATTTCGATTTCTCCAGCATTAATATTTTTTCCAACTTTAAATCCATACATGTTTATCATTTTTTTTGCTAAATCTACAATCTTGATAGGTTTACCCATATCCAACATGTAAATTAAACCAGATTTATATTTTTTAGAAATTATTGAAGTTTCTAATATAAGTTTAACTGCATCAGGTATAGTCATTAGATATCTTGTAACTTCAGGATGTGTTACTGTCACTGGCCCTCTATTTCTTATCTGCTTATTAAATAAAGGTACAACTGATCCATTAGAATTAATTACATTACCAAATCTTACAATGGAAATATTCATATCTTTAATTTCATCAGCAAGCGATGAAAAAATTTTTTCTGAAATTCTTTTAGTAGCCCCCATTATATTAGTTGGATTTACTGCTTTGTCTGTAGAAACTAATAATAAATTTTTCACATGATATTTTTTTGATAAGATTGCTAAGTTATAACTTCCAATTATATTATTCCTTAATGATGAAATTATATTCTTCTCAATTAGAGGTACATGTTTATAAGCAGCTGCATGAAAAACATAATCAAAATTAAATTTTTTATATAGTAACTCAAGAGACTCATAATTATCTACTGAAATTAATAATGGATGAATATTGATCTTTTCATTTTTATTACTTAGAATAGAATTAATGTTATATAAATTATATTCTGAATTATCTATAATAACTAAATTTTTAATTTTAAAATCTGATAATTGCTCGCATAATTCACTTCCAATTGAACCTCCCCCACCAGTGACAAGTATATTTAAACCATCAAAGTTTTTTGAAGAGTAATTCATATTTTGTAAACTATGTTTATTAATCAAATCCTCAAAATTTATTTCTAAAAGCTTATCAAATAATACTAATGGTTGTGCCAAACTTTCAAATTCAGGGATAAATCTGATTACTATATCTAAATCTTTAAATTTATCCAAAATTAATCTTTTTTGTTCAAAGCTTCTGATTTTAAATGAAACAAAAACGTGTGTAATATTATCTTCTTTGTAATTTTTTATTTTTTCAAAAGCATATATTTTTTTATTAGAAATATTTTTTCCAATCATTAATAGATTATCATCTATAAAATATTTGATACTAAAATTTTTTAAATTATTAAAAAGATTATTACCATTTATTCCTGCACCATATATTACTGCGGAAGGTACTGTTATTTTTTTTGATATGAAACTTATAAAAATGGGAATGTAAAGTCGAAAAGCAGAGACACATATAAAAAAAATTATTGGTTGAATTATAAAAATAGATTGAGGTAATTTTAAATAAAACTTATTAATAAAAAATAGTAACAGACCGTGTATTAGGATTGCGAAAAAAATAATCTTTAAAATATTTAAATTTGAAAATCTAAAAATAGTTCTGTAAAGACCTATAGATAAAAATATTATTGTAAATAAAACTATTCCAAAGAAAAAATATGTAAAATCAAGAAATTTGATCATCATATAAATGTCAAATCTTAATATAATTGCAATAATAGATGAAAATACAAATAATGTTATATCAATTAAATAGACTAAAACTTGTTTAAATATTCTATCAAGATTAAGGATTTTTTTTATAAAGATTTCCATCAATGTTTTATATTTTTTTTCTGAATAATGTTTATTACAGTTAAAAATAATATTTTAATATCAAAAAACAAACTATAATTTTTTTTATAATAATTATCTAGATCAACTTTTAATTTAATTGAAATATCGTCTCTGCCATTAATTTGTGCCCAACCAGTTATACCAGGTAATAGTTTATCTACTTGAAGTTTTTTTCTACTAATTATTAAATCCTCCTGATTATGTAGTGCTGGACGTGGACCAACAAAAGACATGTCTCTTTTTGCAACTGAATATAGTTGAGGTAATTCATCCAAACTTGTCTTTCTTAAAATTCTTCCTATTCTTGTAATATATTTGCCAGAGTCAATAAGCAAATGAGTCGGTAAATCAGGTGTTTCATCACTCATAGTAACAAATTTTGGCATATAAAAAAAATTACTATTTTTTCCAATTCTCTTTGACCAATGTATAATTTTCTTACTTGGTGAAAAGAACAGAATAATTGATATAGCAATAATTGGTAATATAAAAATTACTATTGCAATAATTAATAAAAAG
>CACONS010000007.1 GCA_902628645.1 uncultured Alphaproteobacteria bacterium
ACTATTGAGTTCTTTCATAAAGATATCAATACAAATAATGTGTAAGGCAAAAAATAATGCAGCAATAAACAGGAGTGAATCTGATTGTTGTATTTCTAATGATTGATTAGATGATAAAAGATATGATCCATATAAACAAAGTAAAATTGCAATCCATATTATCCAATGAACTTGTTTTTTAATTATGAATCTTGAAATTATACCGACAAAAGGAACATACAGTGTACTAAGAAAAGCAGCATTTGATATCAATGATTTTTGTAAAGCATATTGTTGCAAACCCATACCACCAAAAAGAAAAAAACCTGTTGCCAAACATAGATAAATTTTCTTTTTATCATTTAATATTTTTGAAAGGTTTCGTCGTTCTAGATAAATTGCAAATGGAACTACTGTTAAAAAAGCAAAAAAGAATCTTCCAAAACTAAAGGTAAAAGGTCCTATAGCTCCCATTCCCGTAGTTTGACTTACAAATGCTGTTCCCCAAATAAGTGAGGCAATTAACATAAGTATGTTAGCTCTTGTATGACTCATAAAGTTTTTTGATTAATTTATTATTTTATTGTTTATCTTTATTAATCCACCAAGACTCAATTACAATTCCGTAAAGTGGAATTTTATCAGGATATTCAAAAAAATCCCAATAGGCAATTCTGTCTTTGTTGCTATGATAAAGAGGAACTACATAGTGACCCCATAATAATACCCTATCAAGTGCGTGTATTGCAGTTGTTAATTCTTCTCTATTTGTAGCACTAATTAGTTTTTCAATTAATGCATCTACAGCAGGACTACTAATACCAGGATAATTTCTGCTTCCATCTTTTTGGCCAACTTCTGATCCCCAATAAAATTGTTGCTCATTTCCTGGGCTTAAGCTGACTCCCCAGTATCTTTTAATCATATCAAAATCATAACTTAACAGACGTTCTTGATATTGAGATGAGTCAACAGTTCTTACATCCATTGTAATACCAAGTTTTTTTAAATTACTTTGATAGGCTAAGGCAATCTTCTCATCAGATGGGCTGACAATTAAGAACTCGAACTTGAATTCCTTTCCATCTTTTATGAGTTTACCATTTTCAACTAACCATCCTTCTTTTTCAAGTATATCTTTTGCTTTCAATAGATTTTTACGATCATTGCCACTTCCATCTGTAATAGGTGGAGTAAATGTTTCTGTAAATACTTCTGCTGGAATTTCATTTTTCCATACATTCAATAATTCTAATTCATTTTTTGAAGGTAATCCTGAAGAAGCTAATGGTGAATTATCAAAATAACTATCTGTTCTCACATATGCATTTTGATATATTGTTTTATTAATCCATTCATGATCATAAGCGTAACTTAATGCAAGTCTAACATTTCTATTATTAAATATTTCACGTCTTGTATTCATAACGAGACCATTCATTCCAACAGGTCTATCGTTATTCATTTCAGTGAGTATTACCTCGCCATTTTTGACTGCTTTAAAATCATACTCTGATAACCAACGCTTAACATTATATTCTCTTCTAAAGTCATATTCACCAACTTTAAAAGCTTCAACTAAGACATTCGAATCTTTATAATAATCATAAATAATTGAATCAAAATTATAGAGACCTTTATTTACAGGTAAATCTTTTGCCCAGTAATCTTCAACGCGTTTATATTTAATTTGACGGCCTGGATCGAGACTATCCACTTGGTATGGACCACTGCCTAGAGGTATTTCTAAGAATGTTTTTGTGACATCAAGATTTTCATAAAACTTTTTAGGAATGATTGGAAGGAAGCCTGCAATAATAAGAGGTAATTCTTTGTCCTCATTATTTTCAAAAATCATTTTTATTCCATTTTTTCCAATCAATTCAGTTTTAATAACTTTGCCATAAGTTTTTTTCTGATTTGGGGTACCTTTTGTTTGAAATGTTTCTAGACTAAATAATACGTCATTTTGTGTTATTGGCGATCCATCATGAAAGGTTGCATTTGAATTTAAATAAAACGTTATAGATGATCTATCTGCAGGCAATTCCACTTTCTCAGCTATTAAACCATAGAGAGAGAATGCTTCGTCCCACACTCTTCTCATTAAAGTATCATTAACATAACCAAGACCAGCAGCCTTAGAGCCTTTGAAAGCTACTCTGTTAAGATTATCAAAAGAACCATATGATCCAAATTTTACTGTTCCACCTTTAGGTGCGTTAGGATTTACATAATCTAAATGTGTAAAGTTACTGCTATATTTAGGAGTGCCATGCATTGCAATCCCATGAACTTTTTTTGCTGAAGCTAACTTTAGAGGTAATAAAAATAAATAAACAATAAATAGTAAGATTGAAAGATTTTTCATATATTTACACTAACAATTTAAATGGATTTGATAAAGATGTTCTTAACATTACTACAATTTTAGATTTATTAATATATATCTAAAATATGAAGATTTTAAGCTCTGAAATTACACCATACAAAACCTATTTAAACAGACGTAAGTTTATCAAAGGCTCATTAGCAAGTGCTTTGTTGGCTACAGTATCATCATCAGCTCTTGCTAATCATAATAATGACTCTTCAATTTATAATAAATATTTAAATGAAAATGACAAACTTAATTCCTACGAAGAAATTACAACCTATAATAATTTTTATGAGTTTGGTACTCATAAAAAACATCCTCACTTAAACTCTGGAGATTTTAAACCTACTCCATGGTCAATAAAAATAGATGGTCTAGTGAAAAAACCTCAAATATTAGACTTAGAAAAAATTTTATCAAATGTAACAATAGAAGATAGAGTATATCGATTAAGATGCGTTGAAGCATGGTCCATGGTTATTCCTTGGCAAGGTTTTCAATTATCTGAACTTATAAAAATGGTAGAACCTTTAAGTTCAGCAAAGTATGTTCAGTTTGTAACAGTATTCAGACCAGAGGAAATGCCAGGACAGCAAAAAAGAACAATAATCTGGCCATACAGAGAAGGGCTACGAATGGATGAAGCAATGAATCCATTAACAATACTAGCAACTGGTTTATATGGACACGAGATGCCTAATCAAAATGGTGCACCTATAAGATTAGTTGTTCCATGGAAGTATGGTTTTAAATCAATTAAATCTATTGTTGAAATTAGATTTTTAGATACACAACCGGAAACATCATGGGAAACTCTAGCTCCTTGGGAATATGGATTTTATGCAAATGTAAATCCTCAAGTTGATCACCCTAGATGGAGTCAATCTACAGAAAGAAGAATCGGAGAATTTAAAAGAAGACAAACACTTATGTTTAATGGCTATCATGAAGAAGTGGCTGATCTTTACAAAGATTTAGATTTAACAAAATTTTATTAATGAATGTTTTCAGCTAGAAACTTTAATCGTAGTAAGCCATTCTTATTTATATTAATATTATTTCCAAGCCTTTTATGGGCATATCAATTTGTTACGGGAAATTTAGGAGTTAATCCAATCGAAAATTTGATGGATGAATTAGGCTTAATGGCATTAAGATTAATAATAATTACTCTTATGATTACTAGTTTATCAAACATCAAGATACTAAAATCAATAGTTGTATTTAGAAGAATGGTTGGCCTGTTTGCCTTTTATTATGTCTTCTTACATTTCTCAACCTATATAGTTTTAGATCATTTTTTAGATATACAATTTATCATACAAGATATTATGAAAAGGCCATTTATTACTTTTGGTTTTATAAGTTTTATTTTTTTAATACCACTTGCAAGTACCTCAACAAATAATATGATTAAAAAACTTGGTTTCAAATTATGGAAGAGAATTCACTATCTAATTTATCCAGCAGCAATTTTAGCAAGTATGCATTTTTATGTTTTAGTTCGAGCTGACAAAACAGAGCCAATAATATACATGGGTATAATTATACTTTTATTACTTCACAGAATATTTAAAAGACTTACTCGTCCTCAGTTGGCTCAGTAACAGGGTTCATTTCCATACCAGCTGGACTAATATTTCGTGGTAAAGGATTGTACTGTGATTCAAGATCACGTGGTTTAGTTCTTTGTGTCATTCTATACAAACCAAATAATCCTAGCAGTCCATGTATTAAAAATAAATAGATGTAAAAACCTAATGCCCCTAAGATTTCCATGAATCCAGAAACAAACAGAGGTCCAATAATTGATCCAATTCCAATAAGTATGCCAAAGGTTGCACTTGCTGACACTATTTCATTAGGTTGTAAAAAATCATTTGTATGAGCAACCGTCAGTGAGTACATTGGCAAACAAGCAATTGAAAAAAGGCCGGTAAAAATAAAAAATAATGTAAGTGGCATAAAGCTTGCAAAAACAAAAAATAAACTCAAGGCTGAAGCTATAAAAGAAACACCAATAAGAATTACACGTCTATCTATTCTATCTGATAAATACCCTATTGGCCATTGAGATAGGGCACCAGCTGATGTTATGATCATCATATACAAAGAAATTTCAAACAAGCTTAAATTAATTGATGAAGCATAAATTGCACCATACCCAAAAACTGCACTATGAGATAAACCAGTTGCTAAAGCACCAACAAAACCTAAGGGTGAAACAGTATAAAATTCTTTTAAAGAAAAAAATTTAGGACTTTCTGTGTTAGGCTGCTCTGTTGAAGATAGAAGAATAGGAAGAAGTGCAAATGATAATAAGATTGATACTAAAATAAATAAATCCACTTTCGCGGGATCACCTAAATTTAATAAAAATTGCCCTGCTCCAACAAAAACAAATGTAATAATCATATAAACGGAAAGCAATTGTCCACGAGTTTGATTAGTTGATTTTTCATTCAACCAACTCTCCATTATTACATAAATACCAGCAAGACTTAACCCAGTTAATATTCTTATAAACATCCACGAATACGGATGAACAAATACTGAGTGTAATAATATAGCGATAGATGCAAGAGATGCTAAAGCAGCAAAAACTCTTATGTGACCAACACGTTGTAAAAAAATGGGAATTGTTAATGCGCCAGTTAAGTATCCAACGTAATAACCAGCTATAATAAGTCCTGATGCAAAAAAACTAAAACCTTCTAAAACAGAACGCACACCAATTAGTGTTCCTTGCAATCCATGACCAAGACAGATTAAGCCAAAGCCAAAGAAAAGGGCCCATGTGTTTTGTAGTACCTTAAACATCTTCTAAATTTTTATTGAAATTTTAGTATTCTTCTTCGCCGTCTTCTTTAGGTTTAATACCTTCGGCTATTGGATCAATTTCTGTTTCGTCTTCTAATAAAACAGTATCGTCCTCTAAATTGTCTTCATTATTATCCAAATCCAAATTATCGATATCAAGATCATCATCTTTTTCTTTTGGTTTTGGAGGAATAGGATTTGTTAAAGGGGCCGCATTAGTACTTCCTGGTTTTCTTCCACGTCTTGGCCTAGTCATAGTAGTAACTTCAATTTCCTTACCACATTCAGGACATTCAAGTTCAGTTCTTCCTAAATCGTAGTATTGTTTACTACACATTGGACATATTCTTTTTTGACCCCAAGATTCTTTGTACATCTCTATTCTTCTTTTTTTATAAATACTTTACCACAATAACCACAAATAATTTTATTCTGATTATTAAAGGTATAATAAACTGCGGGATGTCCTAAACCATCTTCACCACCATCGCAAGAGATAGTTTCAGTTTTTGAATCTACTTCTACAATATCCTCAGTCATAAAAGTCATATAAAATTTTAGTACAAAAAGTCTATATTTTTTGCTTAAAGAATTTGAAAATAAACAACCGAAATACCACTCACTATTAAAATAGAAGGAATTATTCTAGATTTTGCATTCTTCTCAAATAAGAAAACCATCCCAATAATCGCAGCAAAGACTATGCTTATTTCTCTAATACTAGAGACATAAGCTATTTCTATAAATTGCATGCTCCATACTACAATTGCGTAACTACTTGTTGCAAAAAAACCAGCAGCAATACCTGATCTAAAAGTGTACGTTTCTCTTTTTCGTAAACCATCTTTAGAGATCAAGCCAATAATTAATAATGGTATTCCATTAAGTGTGAAGAGCCAGTAAATATAGGAAAAACCATTTTCAGAAAGTCTAACCCCAACGCCGTCAACTAAAGTGTATGCCGTAATTAGAATAGCAGTTGATATAGCGAGAGCAAAACCTCTGAAGTTAAAAGATAAATTTTTAGAATATGAAATTAAAAATAATCCAATACAAACAATTAATATTCCAACAAAACCAGCAAAACTGATATCAGAACTTAAAAATAAAATACTAATGATTGCTACAAACAAACATGAACTTCCTCTAGAAATTGGATAAATGTAAGAGAGATCTCCGTATCTATAAGAATAAATTACATTTAATCTATAAATGACATGTATGATAACGGTTGCAATTAAAAAACACCAAACCTCTAAAGTTGGAAATGGTACAGTAAATGTTAAAGGTAAAAAAATAGTAACTTCTAAGACAGACGTTATACCCATTAATGATAAAGGGTTCTTACTTGATTTTATTATAGCGCTCCAAACTGCATGACACAGAGCAGAAACAAGAATTAAGATAAAAATAAAATTTACTGACAATGTCATCAGTAGATAAGAATTTACTTCATGCCTGTCAAAGTAATTCCTTCAATAAATCGTTTTTGAGCGATTATAAAAGCAACAATAAGAGGAACTGTTACTGTAACTATCGAAGCCATCATAGGACCAAATTCGTCACTATCAATTCCACCCCTGAATTCTCTTATACCAAGTGGTGGAGTAAACAGATCTCTATTTCCTGTTATTACCATGCGAGGCCAGAAATAATCATTCCAGTGTGCAACAACTGAGAATATTGCAAAAGCAAGTAACGCTGGTATTGCAGTTGGAAGCATTACTTTCCATACAATTGCGTACTCTCCCATACCATCCATCCTGGCGGCATCAATTAATTCATCGGGCACAGTCATAAAAAATTGCCGCATTAAAAAGATTCCAAACACCGATATTGTCCAGGGTAGTATTAAGGCGGAATAAGTGTCAACTAATCCTGCCTGGGCCAACATAACATATAATGGAAGTGCAATTCCGTGAACTGGAATGAGCAAGCAAAATAAAACCATTGAGAAAACAAATTCTCGTCCGTAAAACCGTAACTTAGCGAGTGCATACGCGCACGGTAAGGCGACTAAAACCTGAATGATAAAGATTGATAAAGTAACAATGACACCATTCATTAAGTATCTAGGAATAGGAGCTTTTTCAAAAGCAAACCAATAGTTGTATTGATATGGTTTCATTGTACATGTTTCTTCTGAATAACCAGTTTTAACACATACGGGAAACGTTTGAGTTTCTTGCGCACCAATGAGACCACCAGAAATTGATTGGATTTCTTGTTGAGACTTTAATGACATAGAAACCATCATATAAAAAGGGAGCATTACTACGATAGCACCAATAATTAAGATTGCATGTTTCCAACCTTCCCCAATATATTGTTTAGCTTCCATTAATAATGAACCCTCTTCTCAATGACATATCTTTGGAAAAATGTTAACACAAGAATAAATCCAATAAAAACAACAGTGATTGCTGCACCGATACTTGTTAAGTTTTGTTGAATAGCTTTTTCAAAGATTGCATACATCATGACATACGTTGTTTTTGATGGACCACCTTTAGTAAGTATTTCGATTGTATCAAATACTTGAAATGTTCTAATGGTAGTAATAGTGACAACAAACAAAGTTGTTGGACCAAGCATTGGCCATGTAACAAGTTTAAATTGCTCCCATGTAGATTTAGCCCCATCCATTTCTGCAGCTTGGTATAACTCCCTTGGTATACTTGTTAAGCCAGCTAAATATAAAACCATATTAAAACCAAAAGCCTGCCAAATTCCTATGAAACATACAGTCCAAATCGCAGTATTTTTTTGTTTTAACCAATATGGAAAATCCATGTTGTTTGCACATGCTACAGCATACCAGCTTTCTTGAGAGTCTACCCATGGCAACCAATGAAAACCAAGAATGAATTCCCTAACTCCCCCACACCCATTTGCTAAAAAACTATTTACAATTCCTAATGTTGGATGAAGAGTGAATTCCCATGCAATTGCCATTGCAAGAAGAGTTGCCATAACTGGAAGAAAGAAAATTGTTTTATATATATCAGCGCCAAACCTTAGTGAATTTAAGAGCATAGCAGCACATAATCCAAGTACAACAGAAATTGGAACGACAACAATAACATACGTCGCTGTGGCCCAAATCATTTTGACATATGTTTTTCGATTGAACATCTTGTCATAATTTTCTAGTCCAACCCACTCGAATGTTTTGTTTCCTAAATTATAGTCAGTAAAAGAAATTCCTCCTGCAAGAAAAAGAGGAAAGATTAAAATAATTATCATCAGTATGATTGCTGGTGCAATAAACCATATGTGAGCTTTTGAATTATGCATTAGTAAATTGAACTCTCATTCCGGCTTCATTAAATAGCAATGCTTTATCTGAAACTCTTTTTATATTTACACTAGAACCGTTTGAAATTTGGTGTGTAAATTGTGGTAAGCCCCTTACAATTATTTTATTTGAACCGTCTTCAATATTTACATGAAAGAAAATATCTGAACCTAAATTTTCTCTATATGCAACCGTTCCACTAAATGTATTTTCATTACTTTCATTTGTAATTTCTAAATGTTCTGGTCGAATACCAATATGTAAATCTGTATTACTTTCAGAACTTTTTCTTTTAAGATTAACTTTGAGAAAACTTACCGTCCCACCAGAGTCCGCAGTTCCTTTAAATATATTTATTTTTGGACTTCCAACAAATTGAGCTACACTTAATGAGGAAGGATTGTCATATACTTCTTGAGGTGTATCTAGTTGTAATAAATTTCCATCAATCATAACAGCCATTCTAGAAGACATAGTTAACGCTTCTGCTTGATCATGTGTTACATAAACAAAAGTAGTTTTAAGTGAATTATGAAGTTCAGATAGTTCAGATCGCATGTGAACTCTCAAAGCCGCATCTAAATTTGAAAGAGGTTCATCCATTAAAAAGGCAACAGGCTCTCTAACCATAGCACGACCAAGAGCAACTCTTTGTCTCTGACCACCTGACAATTGTCCAGGTTTTCTATCTAATAGTTCTGAAATTTTTAGAGTTTCAGAAGTTTTATTTACTAATTGATTTATAGATTCTGTTTTCTCTTTTTTGCTTGGAGAAAAATTACCAATTAAGGGAAGTCTTTCAAATGCATTATAATCTCTTAGTCTTAATGGAGTTTCCAAATTTCTTCTTACTGTGAGATGAGGATAAAGAGCATATGACTGGAATACCATTGCCAAATCTCTTTCACTAGCTCTAACTCTATTTACATTTTTATTATCTATTAATACATCACCTGAAGTCTGTTGTTCCAATCCTGCAATTATTCTAAGTAATGTAGATTTACCACAACCAGATGGACCAACTAATGTTAAGAATTCTCCATCGTTTATATCAACATTCAAATTATTAAGTACTTGTGTAGACCCAAATGATTTTGAAATATTTTTAAGTGATATTGTCCCCACTCATTCCCCCTGTATCTTAACTTTAATCTACAAAATTTTATTAAATTTGAGAATATTTTAAATCTATTTATTTCAATTTTATTAACAAATATTCAAATTATGATTGAGTTTAACTAGCAGATAACTATAAATTCGTATTTTTAATAATATATATTAGTTGAAATCGTGTCCGAAAATTTAGAAATTAATAATAGAGAATATCCAAGCTCTTTCTCAAAAACTGCTATTGTTATATGCCTTGATGGTAGTCAAAAAGAGTATCTCGAAGAAGCATCAAAATCAAATCTTACACCAAATCTTGATAAACTAATTGCAAGTGGTGAAAACCTACTAGTTCACAGCGCTATTCCAAGTTTTACAAATCCTAATAATATTTCCATTGTAACTGGGCAGCCAAGTTCTGTACACGGTATATGCGGAAACTTCTTTTATACACCTGAGACTGGTGAAGAAGTAATGATGAATGATCCAAAATATATGCGAGCACCAACTATTTTTGAAAAATTTTACAATTCTGGTTCTAAAATTGCTCTTGTTACTGCAAAAGACAAGTTGAGAACACTTTTAGGAAACGGATTAAGTTTTGATGATGAGAGAGCTATTTGTTTTTCTGCTGAAAAATCTGATCAAGCAACAAAAGATCTCAATGGTATAGATAATGTAAACGATTGGTTGGGGATGCCAGTGCCAGAAGTATATTCTGAAGGACTTTCTGAATTTGTAATGGCTGCAGGTGTAAAGCTTCTTGAAGAGTTCAAACCAAATATCATGTATTTATCGACTACGGATTATATTCAACACAAATATGCACCGGGAAACGAAACAGCAAATAAATTTTATGCAATGTTTGATAAATATATTGGTCTTTTAAATAAGGAGAATGTTTCTATAATCATCACAGCAGATCACGGTATGAAACCAAAATCAAAAGAAGATGGTTCACCTAATGCAATATTTTTACAAGATTATTTAGATAAAAAATTTGAACCAAACATGGCTAAAGTTATTCTACCAATTACAGATCCATATGTCGTTCACCATGGTTCACTTGGTTCTTTTGCAACAATTTATTTAGAAGACAAGAGCAAGGTAGATTCAGTTGTAAATGCTATTAAAGAAATAAAAGATATAGAAGTTGTTTTAACAAAAGATGAAGGATGCTCTACTTATAATTTACCTCCAGATAGAATGGGCGATATTATATGTATGTCTTCAGAATTTATGACTATTGGTTCATCAGAAGATAAACACAATCTTTCTGGATTAAATGAACCTTTACGTTCTCATGGCGGACTTCATGAAAGAGAAGTGCCATTCATATCAAATTTAAAATTGCAAAATTTAGATACTAGCAAACAATTATATAACTATGATGCATTTTACTATGCAATTAACGGAGCCTTATGATGCACAAAAAAATGATTAATGAAGCAATGCGTATAGCTGGAGAAAAAGTTACTTCAGATAAAACAATAAATGTTGAGTACCCTTTTACAGGTGAAGTAATCGGAACGGTTCCAGCCGGTACTGCAGAGCATGCAAGAAAGGCTTTAGATATTGCTGCAAATTACCAACCTAAACTTACAAGATATGAGAGACAAAAAATTCTTCAAACTGCTGCAGAAGTACTTGTTAAAAGAAAAGAAGAAATTTCTGATATTATTACTTTAGAACTTGGCATCTCTAAACAAGATTCTCTATACGAAGTAGGAAGAGCTTTTGATGTCTTTTCTTTAACAGCTCAACTTTGTATTCTTGATGATGGAGAAATATTTTCTTGTGATTTAACTCCACATGGAAAAGCGAGAAAAATATTTACCATAAGAGAACCTTTAACGGCAATCTCAGCAATCACTCCATTTAATCATCCTTTGAATATGGTAGCACATAAAATTGCACCTTCAATTGCAACAAATAATTGTACTGTATGTAAACAAACAGAATTAACACCTTTAACAGCAATGGTACTAGCAGATGTTTTATATGAAGCC
This sequence comes from uncultured Alphaproteobacteria bacterium, assembly GCA_902628645.1. GTDB lineage: Bacteria > Pseudomonadota > Alphaproteobacteria > HIMB59 > CACPNW01. Next base: position 11,591 of record CACONS010000007.1, read on the forward strand.
GGTTTACCTCCGGAAATGTTTTCAGTTGTTACTGGATGGCCTCAAGATATTGGATCTGAAATGATCAAAAATCCAAACATAGATCTTATTACATTTACAGGTAGTGTAGGTGTAGGAAAATTAATTGCAGAACAAGCTGGATATAAAAGAACAGTTCTTGAGCTTGGCGGCAATGATCCTTTAATCGTTCTAAATGATCTAGATGCTGATGATATTAAAAAAGCTGTTGAGTTAGCTGTTACTGGAGCAACGAAAAACTCTGGTCAACGTTGTACAGCTGTTAAAAGAATACTGGTTCAAGAATCTATTGCAGATCAATTTGTTGAAATGGCTCTCGAGCGTGCTAAGAAAATTAAATTTGGTGATCCTATGAATATGGAAACAGATTTAGGTACCGTTGTTAATGCTGAAGCTGCTGAACTTTTTGATAAAAGAGTTTCTATGGCTGAAGAAGACGGTGCAAAAATTTTATATCACCCTGGAAGAAAAGGTGCTTTGTTACCCCCAATAGTAGTTGATAATGTTGATCCTAAAAGTGAATTAGTTTTAGAAGAAACATTTGGTCCAGTTATCCCAATCATTCGTGTGCCTAATGATGATGAAGCTGTAATGAAAATATCTAACTCAACAGCATTCGGATTATCATCTGGTGTTTGCACAAATAACTTCATGCGAGCAAAAAAATATATTCAAGGTTTAAATGTTGGAACTGTAAATATTTGGGAGGTGCCAGGTTACAGAATTGAAATGTCTCCTTTTGGAGGAATTAAAGATTCAGGTCTTGGTTATAAAGAGGGTGTTATTGAAGCAATGAAAAGTTTTACTAATGTAAAAACTTTCTCACTACCTTGGTAAAATAACAAGTTTTCTCTAATTCTTTTATTTCTGTGGAAAAATATGCATATTTTTTTGCAATTTTTCCGTAATAAAATTGTAACCCTATCGAGCTAGATGTAGGTTAAATCATTATATTCAATCGGGAGGATTAAATGAAAAAATTAATAACAGGATTGGCAGCCATATTAGCTTTTGGTTTTTATGGATCAGTCAATTCAGCTAAGTCTATTGAAATAGAAGTGGCTTATCCTTATTCAGGATTATTTGATGTAACGTTTCAAGCTATTATGCCAGAGTTTGAAAAAGCGCATCCAGATATCAAAGTAAAGTTTCGAGCTACATACGAAAACTATGAAGATGCGACTGCAACAATTTTTAGAGAGTCAACTTCAGGTAATTTACCAGATGTAACAATGCAAGGTCTTAACAGACAAGCACCTTTAGTTGATAAAGGTATTGCAAAATCTCTAGAACCATTCATTGCTAAAGAAGCTGCTTTTGAAAAGGATGGTTATCATTCGGCTATGTTAAGCCTTTCAACATTTGGTGGTGAAGTTTATGGGTTACCATTTTCTGTATCAACGCCAGTTGGATACTACAACATGGATTTACTAGCTGATGCTGGTATTGATAGCATTCCAACTAACTGGGATGAAGTTATTGCAGCTTGTAATAAATTAGAAGCAGCAGGAAAAGGAACTCTATATTTTGGTTGGAACATTACAGGTAACTGGTTCCACCAAGCATTAATGCACACTCAAAATGTTCCAATGGTTAAAGACGGAGCAGTAAATATGGGCGGTGATGCAGGATTAGCCACTTTAGAGCAAATGAAAGCAATCATGAGTGGATGTAATATGCCAAACTATTCAATTGCTGATGGTCAAGCTGCTTTTAATGCAGGTACTATTGGTATGATGTTCTGGTCAACTTCAAGTTTAGGTTCAGTTAATGCTGCGAAGGCAGACTTTGTTTTAAAAACTGCTCCATTCCCTGGAATGGCAGGAGTTAACAATGGAACACCAGCAAGATTACCAGCAGGTGGAAACGCTGCAATGTTAGTGTCTACATCTGATGACCCAGCAAGAGTTGATGCTGCATGGACTTTCTTAAAGTTCATTACATCAGGTATTGGTGCTGCATTGGTTGCTGAAACAACTGGATATGTTCCACCAAATAAAGCAGCGAATGATTTATTAGGAGACTTTTATAGTGCAAACCCTAATAAATTAACTGCGGTTGAACAACTTCCACTTCTTGCTGATTGGTTTGCGTATCCTGGAGAAAATGGATTAGCTGTTACACAGGTAATCTATGATTACACAGAAGAAATTGCTACAGGCGATGCTGATGATATGGGTGATCTCCAAGAAGAAATGATGGAAGAAATAAACGATCTTATGTAATTTGAGATTATTTATTATTAACTTTTTATTACAGCGGCTTTATAAAAGCCGCTGTTTTATTTTAAATTTAAATGGGAGTAAAAATAGATGCCTCTTACAACAACTACAATAGGTGCTTATCCAAAACCGAAACAAACACCCATTCAAGATTGGTTTTTAGGGACAAAATCAGAAGAAGAGAGAAAAGCGTCAAAAGGATTATTATCAAATTGGTCACCTGGCGCATATGAAAAAGCGTTAGAGTCTGCGGGTGCGGATGCTGAAAAATTATTTTTAGCAGCAATTAAAGAAGTTATAACTGATCAAGTAAATGCGGGTATTGATGTTCCAACAGATGGTGAAGTCAGACGTGAGAGTTACGTATTATATCAATGTCGATTTTTAAATGGAGTAAGTTTTAAAGAAGTTACACATAAGTCAGTAAGACAGGGTGCGTTCGAAGCTGATCTTCCAACTATTGTTGCACCAATTTCAAGTAAAGAAATACGTATGCATTTAGACTGGAAGAGTGCACAACAATTTACAAAAAATCCAGTTAAAATTACGCTACCTGGACCAATGACAATTACAGATTCAATTGCCAACAATTACTATGATGACATGAAAAAACTTGGTTTTGATTTAGCATTAGCCCTCAATAAAGAAGTTAAAGCACTTGTAGATGCAGGTTGTCAGTATATTCAAATTGATGAACCAGTATTTGCTAGAAAGCCCGATGAAGCTCATTCTTACGGTATGGAAAATTTAGAAAGAATGATGCATGGTATTCCTAAAGAAGTGCAACGCGTTTGCCATATTTGTTGTGGTTATCCTAACTCATTAGATTCAGAAGGTTATAAAAAAGCTGATCTAGATGCTTATGATAGAATTGCATCACTTGTAGATGATTCAACTATTGATGAAGTATCTTTAGAAGATTCACATAGGCATAATGATTTAAATCTTTTAGAAAAATTTACTAAAACAAAAGTAATTTTTGGATTTATTGATATTGCAAAAAGCAGAATGGAGTCTGTTGAAGAAGTAAGAGTTCGTATCAAAGATTCACTTGAACATATTGATGAATACCGTTTAATAGCTGCACCAGATTGTGGTTTAGGTTTCTTTACGCGAGAACAAGCAATTGAGAAAATGACAATTTTAACTAAAGCAGCAAAATCAATTTAATGTAATGTGGAATTATTTTAACCCTGTTGAAATTATCTTTGGAGAAAATAGATTTAAAGAAGTACATGATGCTCTTAAAAATAAGAACTACATCATAATTACTCATCCAGAAGAAATTTTTAAAAAATATAGCGATGAATTAAAATCTTCTTCAAATCCACCTTTATCCATTATGACGGATGTTCAGCCTAATCCAGATTATAAGGATATTTTAGAGCTACAAAATAAATTTTCTTCAATCAATGAATCGGTAGATTATATTTTAGCTATAGGTGGTGGCTCTGTTACAGACACAGCTAAAGCAATTGCTGCATTTAAAGATAAACAAGAATATCTAACAGATTTCGTTCGTAATAAGAAAAATCCAAGAGTCGAAAATCCAATCAAGATTATTGCAATACCTACAACTTCAGGAACATCAAGTGAGCTTACGTGTTGGGCCACAATATGGGATAAAGAAAAAAATAATAAATTATCTTTGGCGCATAAATCTCTTTATGCAGAAAAAGCAATTATCGACCCATCTATTATGGTTGATAAACCTTTAGGCTTGACCATTTCAACAGGTTTAGATGCTCTCTCCCATTCAATGGAAAGTATTTGGAATATTAATGCGAACCCAATTTCTGCTTCTCATGCAATACAAGCATCAAAATTAGTATTAGAAAATTTACCACTTCTCGCTAAAGATTTAAGAAACATTGAATTACGTTCAAACATTGCACTGGCATGCGTTCATGCTGGCTTAGCGTTTTCCAATACAAAAACTGCTATTGCGCACAATCTATCATACCCTGTGACACTCAATTACGGTATTCAGCATGGCATTGCTTGTTCATTTACTTTACCTATGATTACAAAAAGTATGGTTGGAATTGATAGTGTCGCTGAGGAAAGACTAAAATTAATTTTCAACGATAATCTAGAGAATGCTGCAGATCGTCTGAGTGAATTTATGCGTTCTTTAGAGGTACCTTTGAACTTAAATGAAATAAAAGTTCCTGTTCAAGAATGGAATAATATAGTAGATGACGCATTTTTAGGGGAACGAGGTAAAAACTTTATTGGCAATAAAGAAGCCTTTATCTCTTCTGCTAAATCAATGGGACTTTATTAGTAATGAAAAAAAATTTCAGGTTTTATGATAACAGACAAAAATATTTATTGTTTGTCACAACAACAAATGAAAAAAATCAAATTGCTGATGCTATTCGTCCTCACGTAAATAAAATTAAACCTCAAAAACCTGGCATAAAAATATTTGATGCCGGTATGGGGGATGGTTCTTTACTTATGAATGTTATGCGCCAGTGTCATGAGGCTAGGCCTAACGTACCTCTATTAGTTTGCACAAAAGAAATAAGTATTGAAGATGTAAGATTAGGTTTAGAAAAATTACCTGATAGGTTTGTTGAACATAAGAATACTGTTTTTGTCATTTCAAATCTACACTATGCGGAAGCCGCAAACCTTAAATCAAAAAATGAAGTTAAACAGAAAAAAATTAATTGGAAAATTATTAAATTAAAAGGAGACACTTCTCTTGAATTTGCTCAACAATTAAGAAAACAAAATGAATTTTTAGAAAAAAAATGGAATATAGAAATTAATAAAAAGTCAGGCAACCATACTTATAAAGAGCCTTCAGTAATGGTTATCTATCGCGAAGATCAAGAATTTAATGTTAATGAATTAATACCTACCAAAAAAAAATCAGATAATAAATTTGATCTTATTATTGCTTCACAGCCTTATCGGTCAAGAATTTCAGCAGAAAAGAAATCAAAATACGTCATCGAACCAATGATTAGAGCGTTAAAATCAAAAGGGAAATTATTAACTATTCATGCTTCAGGAAAGGATCCTGCTAATGAAATAGTTCGTAAAATTTGGCCAAAAGAGGACCCCTTTCCTTCTCTTGGAAATAGTATCATTTCTTATCTTAAGAAAAATTTAGATAAAGATTTATTAAGCAGTTTATCTTTTGGAGAAAAAAGAATTATTAAATGTAAATTGAGAGCTCTACCAACAGAAATCAGCGGAGGTATAGCGACATCATTAGTTTTTTCTGCTTGGAATGCCTCCATATATGTCAATCAAATGGATGATGATAAAGTAATGAAGGTAGAAAAAACAAAAAATTACGAAAAAGTAGTTCAAAAAATTGTTGCTAAAAATAAAGGTCTTTATTTTAATAATGAAATTTTTGTAATCGAGAAAAAATAATATTATTCACTCTCGAACCAATTGACTTCTGTTTTTAAAAAATCTTCGCTATGCACTACTAAAGAATTTTCTTTTATCAAAACAACATTATAATTTGGATCAGTATTTGCTGTTCCTAAACGATATTTATTTGAGAAGTTCGAAACTAAAGGTGACCATGTACTTCGTGGTGAAGAAAATGCAATACCTAAGTATTGACCTGATACAGTAATATGCTGGTGTCCAAAAAATATGTGTTTGATATTTTTATTATACTTTAATAATATTTTTTTAAATTTATCTTTTTGAACAAGACCTATTTTATCACTATTTTTATCTGCAAGTGCAAGAGGATTATGATGCATAAAAACATATATACTTTTGTCTATTCCTTTTTCTAATTCATTTTCAAACCATCTTTGCCTATTTTCACAAAAGTAACCGCTATCTGTTTTTGGTTCATTGGTATCTAAAAAAATAAATAGTTTATTTTCAATAGTCTCAATGTATTGAATGAAACCATTTTCATCATTTTTAACTTCAGTAAAATATTTTTTAAAATTCTCTCTGTTATCATGATTACCTATAATTAATTTTGGAAATAGCTTTTCTGGTAAATCTGCCTCTTTTACAATGTCTAAAAATATCTTGTATGCGCCTTCACTGCCAAAATGTGTAATATCTCCTGATATTACAAATAAATCTGCGTCTAAATGATTTTTTTTAATATGCTTTAAAGCTTTTTTAAACCTTAACTGCGAGTCTATTCCGTGTAAAATATCAGGTTCAATATGAGGATCTGATAAGTGCAATATTTTCATATTTTCCATTTTTTATAACAATTTCTTTGGTAATTAAGATAAAAACTTTTAAAAATTTTATTAACATTTTTTGTATAAAAAAAATTTTTGTTTAGGAATTTTTAATATCCCAAAAATATAATGATAATTTGACTTTTTTGGAATTACTCTATTTTTAAGACTCAAGAAACCCTTAATTACTGTCATTTTTTTTGAATTTGACATACATTTTTTTGAGTGATTAATTAATTACATAATATTAATATTTATGGGAGGTACTAAATGAATATTAAAAAAATTATTATAGCATTTCTTATAACTCTATTTAGTTTTAGTTATGCTGTAGCGAAAGATGTAAAAATTACAGTATGGGCAGGAGGAACTAACGAAGCTGACTACTATAGAATGGAAGCAATCAAGATGGCTGCTGATATACTCACTCGTGAAATGGCGATACAAGGAGAAGAGATTAATATCACTGTAGAAGGTAAGAGAGACTTTGGTGGATGGGGAGAGTTTAAGCAAGCTGTTACCCTAGCAGCTGAAGATGGATCAGCTCCTAATATAGTTGTTACAAGTCACCTTGACATAGCACCATGGAGTCAAGCAGGTTACATTGTTCCTGTAGAAGATTATCTTGATATGGATGCTTGGCCATTAAATGATATTTATGACAACTTAATGGAAATTGCAGCTTACAACGGAATACAATATGGTCTTCCGCAAGATGCAGAAAGTAGACCTTTCTTCTTTTGGAAGGAATATCTAAAAGGTATTGGTTACTCGGATAGTGATATTGATGCACTACCTTCTAAAGTTGCTTCTGGTGATTATACTCTAGCTAATGTTCTTGAAGATGCAAAGAAAGCTGTATCAATGGGATTAGTAGAAGAGGGTTATGGTTTTTACCCTAGAGTGTCTAATGGTCCTGATTATGCTCAATTCTATCAATCGTTTGGAGGTGAGTTAATGGACTCTGCATCAGGTAAACTATTGTTAGATAAAGCTTCAATGCAAGAATTTTATCAATTCTTTGCGGATGCAGTTGCTGCAGGAGTGACAAAGAAAAATCATATCGGTACTGATTGGGGACAATGGTACAATGAAGTTGCAAATGGTAAAGCTGCTTTTTGGCATGGTGGAACATGGCACTATGCTAGATACACTGGAAAAGAAGGAAATGATGATTTCTTCGGAACAATTCAATTCACTCTTATTCCAGCAGGAAATGACAGAGGCAGAGCAAATACCATTACGCATCCTCTAGTTTATCTTGTAACAAATCAAAATGATGAGGATTTACAAGATATCGCATCTCAGCTTGTAAAGATTGCTTCTGAGCCTCGAATCAATTCTTTACATGCTATTGAATCTGCACACTTAGGTATTTCTAAACAACAATCTAATGTTGGACTTTATGCAAATGACCAATGGGCTGCAGAAGCAACTGAAGTACTTTTAGGGTCAGCTAATGCTCAACCTAACCATTTACAATATGGTGTATTTTCAGAAGCTATGTGGGCTGGTTTAGAGTCTGTGTGGACTGGTTCTAAATCTGCCGCTGATGCAGTAAATGATCTTGAAAGCGAATTATCTTCAAAACTTGGAGATGATTTACTAGTTAGATAATACTTTACAAATAATAAACAGGAGTGAGTTTCACTCCTGTTAATTTTATAAAAAATTATGAATAGAATAAACTGGTTTGGTTTTATTTTTATATCTCCGGTACTAATAATGGTTTTATTATTTTTTCTAACGCCAGTTGTTATGACTGCTTTTTTTTCATTTACAAATATGTCAACATCAACAGGCATAAAAGGAGGAGAGTATTTAATTAATCAAGAAACAATTAAAGAAATAAAAAAATATAATATTCAAAAAGATACTATTGAAAAACTTGAAAATGCTGGGTACTCAATTAATGAAGAAGGTTTAAAAATTATAAGTGAAAAATATAAAGAATCTCTATCAAACGAAATTAAGTCTTTATATTTTGGTGACAAATTTACAAATAGAAAAGATTTAGAGAGAGCACTTAAAAAATTAAAAAAGAATAAAATTAAAAAAACACGTGATAGAAAAGAAATCGCTGAAATATTTAAAGAATCAATTATTAATGAAAGGTTTGTTAGCAAGTCTATTTTTGAGGAAAATTTAATAAAGCTTGAAATAAACCAAAATGATAGAGAAGTAATTATTAAAGAAAGTTATACTGGTTGGTCTTGGACTAATAATAATTTCAAATTAATTTATAATTTACCATCTTCTTATAAGTTTGCATTTTATACACTTATTTATGTCTCTTTTACTTTAACATTCAATGTAGTTTTTGGTTTGTTTCTTGCAATTTCTACGTTTTATTTACCATCAAAAACGGCTTCTACTTTCAGGACTATTTGGTTTTTGCCAAGGATACTTCCTCCTGTACTATATGTTCTGATGTGGAAATGGTTCACTTGGGACACTGGATTTATTTCACAAATGTCAACTTACTTTGGTGCATCACCAAAAAATTGGATGATGGATTCTCCAATTCATGCTTGGACAGTTATAGTATTAATTAATGGATTTGTTGGAGCATCTTTTGGAATGATACTATTTTCGTCGGCAATTAAGGCCATACCATCATCAATGTTATATGCATCTGAGGTTGATGGTGCAAACAGATGGCAACAAATATGGAATATAATAATTCCTCAATTAAGATGGCCAATAATGTTTACAACGGCCTATCAAACTTTGTCATTATTAACTTCATTTGAATACATTTTATTAGCGACAAATGGAGGACCAGGTAGATCCACCGAAGTTTGGGCTTTAGCTGCGTATCACACAGCACTGCAAAATTATGCAGGTAATTTACAATATGGCTTAGGCGCTACTTATGCTTTGGTCTTAGTAATAATAGGAATAATTGCTAGCTTATTCTATTTGAAATTTTTTAACTTTAAGGACCTAGTAACTAAACCTAGGATTGAGGGATAAATGAATAATTATTATCGTTCTTGGCCAATAACATTGCTACTTACATTAATTTCTTTGCCACTATTAATAATGTTCATTTTTCAGATAATAGATAATTTCACAAATCCTGCTCCTGGCGGTATTTGGCCAAGTAGTTTTACATTAGAGCATTGGCGTTTTTTATGGGAAACACCAAAAACAGGTGAGTCCTATATTTGGACTGTAACTTTTAACACCTTTATTTTTGCAAGCACAACCTCAATTATGGTTACCTCACTATCCATGACATCAGGATATGTTCTTTCTCGTTTAGATATTCCCGGAAGAAAAATTTTTCTTGCCGGTTTAATAATGTTGCATGCTTTCCCAACTATCTCTCTTATAGTTGCTATCTTTTTAACCTTACAAATCATGGGTTTGTACAATACCCTATTAGGCGTCATACTTGTGAAATCAGCTTTAGAATTACCATTCGGTGTTTGGATAATGAAAGGATTTTACGATACAGTTCCTTGGGAAATTGAAATGGCTGGCATTCAAGATGGTGCAAGCAGGTTTACTGTTTGGCGAAAACTTATTTTACCTCAAGTACAGCCTGGAATTGCCGCTTTACTAATTTTTTCTTTTTTATCAGGATGGAGTGAATTTGTATTACCTCTAGTTCTGGCACCAAGTAGTGATGTACAAGTACTATCAACCTATCTTTCTGCACTTATACTTGATGATAACAAGTTTGATTTTAATTTATTTAAATCAGTTGGAACATTCTATGCCATTCCAGTTATTATTATTTACATAGTGTTTCAAAAAAAATTAATGAATATATACGGAGGAGGTACAAAAGGATAATGAAATTAGTTTTAGAAAAATTTAGTAAATCTTTTGGTCCTGTTTCTGTAATTGAAAATTTAGATCTTACTGTACATAGTGGAGAAATGTTAGCACTTTTAGGTCCATCAGGATGTGGAAAATCTACAACACTTTTTTCTATATGTGGAATTTACAGAATGAATTCAGGTAAACTTTTATTTGATCAAAAAGATATGTCAAATGTGCCTTCCCAACGAAGAAATGTTGGTGTGGTTTTTCAAAACTATGCTTTGTATCCACATATGACTGTTTACGAAAATATTGCGTTTCCATTAAAATTAAAAAAACTTGACTCAAAAATTGTTGATGAAAAGGTTCAAGAGATAGCTAATCTTGTCTACATACCCGAATTACTTAAAAGAAAGCCCGCACAACTTTCAGGTGGCCAGCAACAACGAGTGGCATTAGCGAGAGCATTAATCAGAGAACCAGATGTATTATTGTTGGATGAGCCCCTTGCCAATCTAGACGCTAAACTTAGATTAGAAATGCGTTCTGAAATAAAAAGAATACAAAAAGAAACTGGAATTACTGCAATTCTTGTAACACATGATCAAGTTGAAGCAATGTCGATGTGCGATAGAATTGCTTTAATGAAGGATGGAAAAATTATTCAATTATCTACTCCAGATGAAATGTATAAAAATCCAATAGATAAGTTTGTTGCTGGCTTCATTGGTAATCCACCAATATCTTTCATTAATGGAGTTTTTAATAATGGTATGTTTATTTCTGGCAATTTAAAAATTAATCTAAATACTAATTTAAATATATCAGAAAATACAGAAATTGTTTTAGGTGTCAGACCCGAGCATTTTGGTCCACAATATGAAAATAAAGTTTCTGGAAAAATTACATTTGTTGAAACACAAGGACGAGAGGATTTGTATGATGTTAGTTTTAATAATAATATAACCATAAGATCAATTCAGCCATCAGAAAATAGAGTTGAATTAAACAGTGATGTTAATTGGGGAATCATGAAAGAAGGTTTACTGTTATTTGATAAAAATGGAAAAAGACTCAAATGAAAATTGGTTAAGTCCTCATAAACCCTACTCTATTGCGCACAGAGGAGCAAGCGCTTATTATCAAGAAAATACAATAGAATCCTTTTTCTTTGCTGCTAAAATTGGTGCAGATTTTTGGGAGGTTGATGTACAAATAACCAAAGACAAACATCTAATTGTTTTTCATGATTCAATCCTAGATACTGGTGAAAATATTATTAATTTGTATCTTCAAGAAATAAGAACTAAGCTACCTATAAACACTGCACCTCTTTTTGAAGATGTTCTTAAGCTTGCAATAAAACTAAATGTAGGAATTTATCTCGACATTAAAGCTAGATATGTTTCTAATCTGCTAATTAAATTACTAAAAAAATATAATTATCAAAGAGTAATTATTGGTTCATTTAATATAGAGTTAATAAAGGAATTAAAAAAACTTGATAGTTCTTATCCTTACGCCATTCTCGTTCCTTCTGGTTTCAATCCATTTGAGTATGCTGAGAGTGCTGATATTATTCATTTGTGCTGGGAAAAATTAGAGAATCCTGAAAAATTATTAGACGATAATTTCTTTCAAAAGTGTGAAAAGAAAAATCAAAAAGTTGTTATATGGCATGAAGAAAACCCAGAAAGAATGAAGATATTAAGGAATTTACCCGTATTAGGTATTTGTTCTAATCAACCAGAACTTGTTAATCCAATTTTTAAAAATAATAGTCAATGGCCAGTTGAAGTTGTATGTCATCGTGGACTTAATAGTCTAGCACCAGAAAATTCACTAGCATCAACTTTACTTGCATTATCATTTGGTTTCTCTCATGTAGAAATTGATATTAGAACAACAGCAGATAAAAAATTAATAATTAATCACGACTCTACTTTTAATAGAACTTCAAATTATAAAGGATACGTCAATAAAACTCTTTCTTCAAGTTTAGATAAAATTGAAATAGGAAAAAAATTTAATTCAGATTTTACAAATCAGCAAATTCCCAAATTAGAAGAAATATTAGAAATTGTTGAACTATATAACGGTAATTTATATGCTGAAATTAAAGATGGAAAAGTAGATGATGTAATTAATACAATTAATAAATTTAATTATTTAGAAAAATGTTTTTTTTGGTCTGAAAACAAAAATATAATGATGGATATTATAAATTTTAATCCCAATTTAAATTATATGCTAAGGAGACAAGACTTTGATACATTAAATGAAATAATTGAAAATTATAATCCTAAAATAATTGAATATACCCTTAGAGATAAGCTAGAAGAATTAAATATTTTAAAACAAAAGAATATAAAATCTATGATTGCGTATATGGGAAATGATGAAAAAGTTTTAAAAAAAATTATCCAACTTAAAACTGATTATGTAAATCTTGATCAACCAATCTTATTTTCAAGCTTTTATTCTAAAGAATATAGTTAAATATTAGTCTTAAAGTAAATATATTTGTTAAACTCTTCCTTTAAGTCGATGCTGACTCTTGCATGTACCTTTCCTTGTTTGCCTTGGAAAGATTGTTTTTCAGTAATAGGAAATACGCCTTCATGCCAAATGTTTGGATGAATATACAAACCTTTTGATCCTTCACAATAAAATGCTTTAAAATGTTCTGGTTCAATATCGTCTGTCGGTAAAGCTAAAGGACAAATAAATGGTTTATTTTCTTCAGGATAGAAAAGCTGACCTCCATCAGGATGATAATTTGCATGCCATAGAAATATTTTTGTTGGATCTGAATATTTATCTTTTTGTAATTCTTGATCAGGATTATTGGCATAACCCAGTATATATTTTCCATCTACTTCATAATCACTCTTATGTTGGACAGCATTATTTTGCCCATAAAGCACGTCACCTTGCCACCAGGTATCAAAAGAACCTTCGGTAGTTCCACCTTCATTACCAGTTCCCTCTTCTATTTCGCGCCATCCTTGTTTTGGCCAAGTAACAATTTCAATATCACTATTTTCAAAACTATCGATTAAATACCCATATCCTTTAAGATTTTCATTTGTTGCTTTAACTAATGGTATTTCAACTTCTTTTGTCATTGTTTTGTTAGTTTAATGTTAATCCCAATTCAGTAACGACTTCTTTTACAGCTTTTATTGTATCCATCATGTCTTGTTCATCTAAATTACCAATACACCCAATTCTAAAAGTTTCTGCAACTGTTAGTTTTCCAGGATAAATTAAAAAATCTTTTTCACTAAGAGCATTATAAAATTTCTCAAAGTTAAATTTAGGATCATTAGGTTGTTTAAAAGTAATAATAATCGGTGCTTGCAAATTATCAGGAAGTAGTTGTTCAAATCCTAACTCTTTCATTCCATTACAAATAATTTCACAATTTTTTTTATATCTTTTACCTCTTCCCTCTACACCACCTTGTTCTTTATGTTCTTCAATAGCTTGATTGAATGCAGCCAATACATGTGTTGGAGGTGTAAATCGCCATTGTTTATTTTTTTCCATTGCTTGCCATTGATCATACAAGTCTAGACTTAGTGAGTGACTATTGCCTTTTGCATTTTGAATAACTTCATTTTTAACAAGAATGAAACCAACACCTGGCACACCTTCTAAGCATTTATTTGATGAAGCGGCTACAGCATCAAAAGTAATTGCTTTAGAACTTAAGGGTAATGCACCAAAGGCACTCATTGCATCAATGAATAACGATAATTTTTTCATTTCAACTAATTTTGCAATCTCTTCAATAGGATTTAAAATACCCGATGTTGTTTCACAATATACAGCAAAGACGTGTGTTAAGTTGTTGCTATCAATTAACTCTTCAATTTTATTGATCTCATGTACTTCATGTTCAGCAACTTCATATTCAATAAAATCTCTCCCTAAATATGTGCACATTTTTTTCATTCTTTTTCCGTAAGCACCATTGATCAGAATCAGAATTTTAGAATCTTTTTGAGTAAGAGAGCTCACCATCGACTCTACAGCAAAAGTTCCACTTCCCTGCATTGGAACACATTGATATTTATCTTCACCGTCTATTAATTTAACAAGGGAATCTCTAATTGATGCATTGAGATCAATAAATTTTGTATCTCTCGAACCCCAATCATGAAGCATTGCCTCTTTTGTTGACATCGATGTCGTGAGAGGCCCAGGGGTTAATAATTTTTTATCCATTAAATATTTACTTAATAAATATTATTATAAATTTGATCAATCTTATTAAAGTTGGAATTGAATTTATTTTCTAATAAGTTAATTATAAATGAGAATGGAAGAAAATATCGTAGATTATCTCTTAGATCTTTTGAAAACAAAAGGTGCTGATATTCAATATGGTAATGAAGATGTGACCCAGCTTGAGCACGCACTCCAATGTGCTGAACTTGCTGAAAAACATAAATTACCAGGACCAACAATTGCTGCAGCATTACTGCATGATGTTGGCCACCTTATCTATGAGGACGGAGATCCCATTCATGAAGGGAAAGATGGTCATCATGAAAATTTAGGTGCTGATTTTTTAAAAAAATATTTTGGTGAGGATGTTATTCTACCAATTAGAGCACATGTTGACTCAAAAAGATATTTATCAAGTGTTGAAGAAGGTTATTATGATAGTCTATCAGAAGCATCTAAACTTTCGTTGAAAGTTCAAGGTGGTCCTTTCACAAAAGAAGAAGCAGATGCGTTTATAAGCAAACCTTTTATGGATGAAGCAGTAGAGCTTAGAAGATTTGATGATTTAGCAAAAATTCTAGATAAAAAAACTCCCGATGTTGAACATTTTCGTCCCTATTTAGAAGAAGCAAGACAGTCTTTTTTAGCTAAACAAGCGTAAATGCAATTTAGCAATTATGATTTTATTGACTCTAAGTCATTTGCAGGCAAAATTATATTAACTTCTTTCCCAGGTCTTAACTCTAATGGTTTATTTGAAGAAAAAATTTTAGCAAACGAATTAGAAATATTTAAAAATAATAATTGTAGTTCTATTACTTCTTTTGTTGAAGATAGTGAATTTGAAAAATTGTGTGATAAAACTTTGTTTGTCAAAAATATCTATGAACATAAATTACATTGGTACCATTTACCCATTTATGACATGGGAGCACCAGATAAAGATTTTAAATATAAATGGGAAACAACAAAAGTTTTATTAAAAAACGAATTGATAGATGGAAAAAATATAGTTTTACATTGCCGTGGAGGAAAAGGAAGAGCTGGCACTATAGCTGCTATTTTACTTGTTGAATTTAATTATGAAAAACAAGAAGCTATTGATCTAGTAAGATCAAGAAGAAAAGGAGCTATTGAATCTAAAATCCAAGAAGATTTTATTTTTTCTTATCGAGCAGTTAATTAAAAAGAGACCGTTAAATTAAAAATATTTTCTAGAATAAATAAAACAATTAAAGAAATTAATGCTGCAATTATAGGTAGCGTCATCCAACCCAAAGAAATTCTACCCGCAATTGACCATTGAACTTCTTTTCCTCCTTTTAAAAGACCAATTCCAATTACGCCGCCGACAACAGCTTGGGAACTTGATACTGGAACCAAAGGTATAGAGGGAAGATTTATAGATTGTAAAAAAGCACTTATACCCTGGGATGCAAATAAAAATAAAACAATAGAATGCGATATAACAACAATAAATGCTGCCACTGGTGTCATTTTTAAGAGATCATTACCCACGGTAAACATGACTCTTTTCGAGTAAGTAAAAACACCAACAGCTATTGCTAAACCACCCAGCAGAAATAGTTGTTCTTTTGAGGAAAAGACAAATAAATTTCCAATAGTAACATCAGTAAACGGTGATATAGGTACGAAGACACCCATTACATTAGCAATATTGTTTGCACCTAAACTATAAGCACCAAAAGCACCTGCTAAAAGTAAAGCTGTTCTTATATATGCATCAAGTCTGAGAATATGTAACTTTCTATTGAGTATAACTCTTTTTGTAAAAGTAAATAAACCCATTGCAATAACTCCTGCAATGATAGGACAGAGTATCCATGTTCCTAAAATAGTAATTAAAACTTGAAGATTAGTTGAAGATCCCGTGTATAAA
The DNA here is from genome assembly GCA_902628645.1 of uncultured Alphaproteobacteria bacterium. Lineage (GTDB taxonomy): Bacteria > Pseudomonadota > Alphaproteobacteria > HIMB59 > CACPNW01. The sequence continues at coordinate 27,928 of CACONS010000007.1, forward strand.
TTCCAACCAACAATTGCTCCAACAATCGCTTGCGTTGTTGAAACAGGTAAGCCAACTTTGGTCATTAAATAAACAGATATTCCTGCAGCCACACATGCTGCAAAGGCACCAGGTAATGCATTAATAGCACCTAATTTACCTAAAGTTTCTGTTGTACCTGCTCCACTAATAATTGCACCTAGAATAACAAAGACACTACAAATTATTGCTGCAGTTGTGAAACCAACCATTCGCGTCCCAACAGCAGTCCCAAAAACATTTGCTGCATCATTGGCACCAAGTGACCAACCTAAAAAAAGACCACCAAATAAAAAAATTAGAATTGTAATTTCCATTGAAAATTAAACGGAACGTTTAATAGCGTAAATTTGAACCTCGTCAGCTATGTCTTCTGCTTGATCACAAATACGATCAATCTTCTCTACAAAATATCGAAGATGCATTTTTTGATCTAGAGGTAATTCAGAATCAAAAATTCTTCTTGCAAGAGAACTAAATTTTATATCAGATTCTTTTTCATAAAATGTAACTTTATGTGCATTATCTCTAACAGATTTAATGTCTCTAAAAAATGATCTTACTGTTAAACATAATGATTCAACACAATTTACAACAGTCTCTGTTAACTCAATTAAATCCTGGTGAAACTCTTTTGGAAAATTAGGTTTTTGAATAGAGAAGTGATAACAATTCCCTTGGTACATTCCAATTAGCTCATCGATGTGTTCTAAAAGTCGTAAAACATCACTTCTTGCATCTGGGATTAGTGTTTCTTCATAAAGAGTATGCTCAACATCTTTAGTAATTTTGTCTGCTTTACTTTCCATATCTTTTACTTTTTCAACCATTTCCTCAAATTTACCGTTGGCGGAATGATTGAGATAAGTTGGGACAATAGATTTAAATACCAAACCTACTTCAGAGACAATATCTACAAATTCATCAATTTCTCTCTCAAGTTTCTTGGTATCACCAAATAATGATGCACTTTTTAGTCCAAACATGGCGTGCTTATAGAACTTTTCAAAAAAAAATAAAGAAATGTTAAAAATTCGTTACAATTTGATTAATATCTTTATCTTTAGGATACATATATTAATGAAAATTTTCAGTATTTAGGAGCTTTATGACAGATATATCAATTAATAGAATTAAGTGGTTTAGCACTTTTTTAATCTTGTCAGGAATATTATTAACTAATTTAAACGCATATCCATATAATATTATTATACATGGAACAGGTGCAGTTGGTTGGTCAGTGGTTGGTTATATGACAAGAGATAAAGCGTTATTAACAAACTTTGGATTACAATTACCTCTTTTTCTTTTTGGGTACGTTTATTTATTTGTTTAGAAAAGTTATTAATTTTTAGAATCAATTTGTGAATCTAGAAATTCATTAACACAATCTTCCCACGTAAATTTCATAGCAAAATCACGACAATCATTTCTATTCACTTTAAGAGCTTTTTCTACTGAATTAACTAGTATGTCATCAAGTGTATTTATTTTAGAATCTTTTAGAATATCTTTTGGTCCGGTAACAGGAAATGCAGCAACTGGTGTACCGCAAGCAAGAGCTTCAAAAATTACATTCCCTAAAGTATCCGTTTTAGAGGGAAAAACAAATACATCAGCATTGGCATAATATTCTGCAAGTTCATTACCTCGTTTCAATCCAACAAAATTTACATCAGGATACTTATTTATATATTTTTGTAATTCAGGACCATCACCTACGACTGTTTTATTATAATTTCCTTTTAGTTTTAAAAATTCTTCAATATTTTTTTCAATAGCAACTCTCCCAACATAAGTTAGTTGAATGTCATTATCATTTCTATTTCTTTTATTTGGGTTGAATAATTCAGTATCAACTCCCCTATTCCATACTTTTAAATTTTTGAAACTATACCGCTCTAATTCTTCGACCATGGAAAGCGATGGAACAAGAACATTTATAGAATTATCATGAAGTCTTCTTAATATTGAATATGTTAAACTTTTAGGAATATAAGCTCTCTGTTTAATATAATCAGGAAAACGGGTGTGAAAAGAAGAAGTGTATCGTAGTTTATTTTTAACACAGTATTTACGACCAGCAAAACCTACTGGACCTTCAGTCATTATATGAACAATATCTGGATTAAATTCTTTAAAAAATTTTTCTGTAACTTTTTTAGTATTGAAAGAAATTTTAATTTCTTTGTACCAAGGATAACTTAAATTATTAAACATCTCAGGATGTAATATTTTAATTTCAAAACCTTTTTTTTCTAAGATAGGTATAATGCTTTGAAATGTTGTAACTACGCCATTTACCTGAGGAACCCACGCATCACTAATTAACGCGATTTTTTTAGGCTGCATCCTCTTTTATTTTTCGTCTTTCTTCTAAAGAAATTAATTTTAATTTTTCTCTTTCTTCAGGCCAATTAAGAATTGATAAATTTCCAATTTCATCTTCAACGAGTGCTGTACAACTTTCAATCCAGTCACCATCATTACAATAGAGAACACCATTTAATTCTTTTATTTCTGGTCTATGTATATGACCACATACAACAACATCAGCATTTTCTCTTCTGGCTCTATCAGATACAGCAAACTCAAAATTACTAATAAAGTTCGTTGCATGTTTTGTTTTCTTTTTTAAATATTGAGATAATGACCAGTAAGACAATCCCATCTTTCTTCGAATAAAATTAAATACATTATTTAACTTTAGTAAATATTCATAAAGTGCTGATCCCACTTTGGCTAACCATCTTGCATTAATGATCACAGCATCAAATTCATCTCCGTGTGTAATCAGTACTTTCCGTCCATCAGCTAATTGATGCGTATCTTCATTTTTGATTGAAATTTCTCCAAAGGAAAAATTTGTAAAATCTTTTAATACTTCATCATGATTTCCTGGGATAAGCACTACCTTAGTTCCATTTTTAGCTTTCTTTAAAACTTTTTGAACCACATCATTATGTTCTTGAGGCCAATACATTTTCTTACGCATGCGCCATCCATCAACAATGTCGCCTACTAAAAATAAATATTCTGAATCTGCTTCTTCTAAGAATTCTAAAAGCATTTTACTTTTACAGCCGCTGGTTCCTAGATGGGTATCCGAAATCCAAATTGTGCGGTAAAATTTTTTATTATTTTCAAATTTCATTAATTAAAGAATTGCTCTTATACATAAAAGTATCATTTTATAATACAATTTATTATTATATGTGTGTATTGTATAAAAATAACAGTATGACGCAGAAAATTTGGTTTAAAAAAAAATCACCCCTTCACGGTTCTGGATTATTTGCGAAAACTAATATTAAAAAAGGCCAGAAAGTAATCCAATATATTGGTGATAAAGTTACTAAAAGAGAGGGTGACAAAAGAGCAGATAAACAAATCCGTAAAGCAAAAAAAGACAAGAATAACGGCATGGTCTATGTTTTTGAACTAAACAAGCGATACGACATCGACGGTGATGTTGATTATAATTTTGCAAAATTTATTAATCACTCATGTAATCCTAATTGTGAAGTAGACATCATAGATAATGAAATTTGGATTTCTTCCATTAAACGAATAAAAAAAGGAGCTGAGCTTTTTTATAACTATGGTTATCCTTTTGATACAGATTTTGTGGATCACATTTGTAAGTGTGGCTCTAGAAATTGTGTAGGTTATATTTTAAGTGATAATGATTGGCCTAAATTAAAAAAAGAACTCAAAAAGAAAAAAGGTAAACTTTAAAAACCATTTGGTATCAAAACATAATGAATTGATAAAACAATTCCAACAGATACTGTTAATCCAAAAATCATTTTAAGAAAATCTTTTCCAATTAATGGAAAGACATAGCGAAGTTTATAATCTTTATTCATTGTGGATATTGCTAATTCTCTTCCGCATAGTAAACCAACAAAGACCCATGTAGTTGACATTGGAATATCATTGTATTGCTTAAAGTAGAGTAGAATGACAGCATAAACAAAATCTATTATAGTAGCTGATCGAGTATAACGTGTTCCAGTTTTGGAATAGACAACTCGTTGAATACGTCCACCTCTGTCCCAAAAGATATAAAATAAGAGAACACTTAATAAAGCAATTATTGCTATTAATAAATTTAGTGGAAGTTCACGAGGAAGAAAAACAGCTATATTCGCAATATCATGACTTAACCAAGTGTACCAAAGAAAACCAGTTGTACACCATTGAGCTATTACCCATGGTCTTCTGTGTTTATCTTGAACTTTATCAAATTTTTCATTGATAAAATAACTTACACCAATCCAAACCATATACGCTATCATTGCTGCTAATCCGTATCCAATTACAGATTTCATCAGAACTTTTTCTAATACGACTGTTGATGCAAAAGCAGACAAAACTAAAAAAGTAGTAGATACTGGAATTCCACCTCTTGTAAGAAGTACTAAAATTAATGGAGCACAAGCATGATACCATTGAATGGTCTGATATGGAATCTTATTTAAACGTCCAAAAGTAATATCACCGTCGTTAATGGTCCATCCATATATAAGTGTAAATGCTAGTACAGCAGAGCCAGCAGTAGCTAACCAGTACCATTTAAAGCGTTGGTTTGAAGCTATAAATGTTCCGAGAGTTTGAACAGAGTCATTGGCAATAACAGAATATGCTGCAAGTCCAAAACCTATTATAGTATAAATTAAGGTTAACTCCATTTTTAAATCATATATTTATTTAAAATTAGATTCGAAATATAATTAAATTGATTTGATAAAAAAATAATACTTCTGTAACAAATCTGTAACAAAGGACTGTAAGATCTGCAGGTTATAGCTTTGAGCATAATTAGGCCCTAAAATTCATTTATACAAATCACCATTCAAACTATAAAACTATCTTATGAAGAGTCTTTTTAGATCATTCTTTACCGTCAGCTTTTATACATTTTTAAGTCGAGTATTAGGTTTTATCCGTGACATATTAATAGCAAGATATCTTGGATCGACAGTAATTGCTGACGCATTCTTCGTAGCATTTCGTATTCCTAATTTCTTTCGCCGTGTCCTAGCAGAAGGAGCATATAGTGCTGCATTAATCCCTGTTTTCTCTGGTGTTGTTCTTAATCCAAAAGATGAACGCGAGGCTTCTGACTTTGTTGAAAACACGACCTCAATGTTACTTTTTGCTACGGTCGTTTTAACAATCATTTTCTTCTTTGGGATGCCTTATATCATTCAAGTTTTGGCACCAGGTTTTACCGATAATAAAGAAGCTTATGAACTTGCTGTCCATTTTGGAAAAATAATTTTCCCCTACATTATTTTTATTTCCTTAGCTGCTCACTTTACTTCAATTAATAATGTTCATGAACGTTTTGCAGCTGGTGCATTTGCTCCTGCTATTTTGAATATAAGTTTTATTCTTTCATTATTCTTTTTAACACCCTTTGTAACAACTGCAGGTCACGCATTATCATACGGTGTATTGATTGGAGGAATATTACAATTTTTGTATTTATACAGAGCTGTTTTAAACTTTTACCGACCACGTATTCGTATTCCAGTCTTAAATAAAAAATTAAAAAAGTTTTTTACATTATTTTTACCAGGTGTTGTTGGTTCAGGTGTTATTCAGTTAAACATTGTTATTGGTACTATTATTGCTTCTTTTTTACCGGTTGGCGCTATCAGTCATATTTATTATGCAGATCGCCTTAATCAATTACCACTTGGTATTTTTGGAATAGCATTAGGTATTGTTCTTTTACCAAGTTTATCAAAAGCAATTAAACAATTAGATCAAGAAAAAACAAATAATATTCAAAATAGATCTGTTGAATTTTCTTTATTAATTTCTTTGCCATCAGCTATTGGGTTATTTATTTTAGCAGAACCAATTATTCATATTTTATTTGAACGAGGTGCATTTCTAGAAGAAGATACTTTTTATACTGCTAAAGTTCTAAGTTATTTTGCATTAGGTCTACCTGCTTATATTATAATAAAAGTTTTAGTTTCCTGTTATTTTGCAAGAGAAGATACTAAAACACCTCTCTACATTTCCATTGTAAGTGTAATTAGTAATGTTGTGTTATCGCTACTTTTAATTGGAACAATTAGAGAAATGGGTATTGCACTTGCAACAGCAATTAGCGCTTGGGTAAATGCCATATTACTATATATCTTTTTATCTATTAGAAATCATATGAAGTTTGATGATCTCTTAGTAAGGAATTCCATTAAAATTTTACTCTGTTCATTTATTTTATTTGTAGGAATCTACTTACTAAATGGACTATTCTTTACCAATATTAGTAGTAATTCAGTGTTATTAAATTCAATACTTTTACTTCTCATGATCTTTTTAGCTTTAATTATTTATTTTGGATTAGTAATTATGTTAAAAGTCCTAACGATAAACCAGCTAAGAGAATATTTACAAAAATAAATGGAAAAACCAACTAAAAGAATTTTATCTGGTGTGCAACCATCTGGCGATCTTCATCTAGGAAATTATCTTGGTGCTATAAAAAACTTTGTTACTCTTCAAAAAGAGTATGAGTGTTTTTTTTGTGTCGTAGATTTACATGCAATTACAGTTTGGCAAGATCCAAAAATTCTAGCAAACAAAACAAGAGAAGTAACAGCCGCCTTTATTGCATCAGGGATTGATCCAAATAAAAATAATATTTTTGTTCAATCACAAGTACCTCAACATGCACAGCTTGCATGGTTATTTAATTGTATTGCTCGCATGGGATGGTTAAATCGGATGACTCAATTTAAAGATAAAGCTGGAAAGAATAGTGAGAACGTTTCTGTAGGTTTATTCTCCTACCCAACATTGATGGCGGCAGATATACTAATTTATTTAGCAACTCACGTTCCTGTAGGGGATGATCAAAAACAACACTTGGAACTAACTAGGGATATAGCACAAAAATTTAATAATGATTTTAAAGTAGATTTATTTCCAATTCCTGAACCATTAATTTTTGGAGAAGCAACAAGAGTTATGAGTCTTCGTGATGGCTTAAAAAAAATGAGTAAATCAGATCCTTCTGATTATTCTAGAATAATGTTAACTGATACAGCAGATAATATTACACAAAAAATTAAAAAAGCAAAAACAGATCCTGAACCATTACCAGAAGATAAAGCTGGTTTAGAAAAAAGACCAGAAGCAGAAAATCTAATATCGATATTTGCCGCTCTACAAGACACATCTATTGAAAGTGTTATTAAAGACTATGCGGGTAAAGAATTTTCAACTTTTAAAAAAGATTTAGCAGATTTATCTGTATCTAAGTTAGAAACTATTACTACAGAAATGAATAAACTTATGAGTGATGTTTCCTACATCGATTCTATTTTGAAACAAGGTCATGATAATGCTATTGGTGTGGCAGAACCAGTTTTACAGAAAACAAAAGAAATTGTTGGTTTTTTAACTTAAAAATTCCCCAAAATTTTTATTTTTTTACACAAAATTCATACTAAAGACATATTAATAACTATATATAAACAATATGTTTATACAAACTGAACAAACACCTAATCCGCAAACTTTAAAGTTTCTGCCTGGTAAAGTTGTTATGGATGATGGAACAGCTTTTTTCCAAGATATTGAAGAAGCAGCTAATTCACCATTTGCTAAACGTTTATTCGATGTAGAAGGAGTGGAAGGAGTCTTTTTTGGAAGTGACTTTATTACCATTACAAAAGGACAATCTCTGGATTGGCAAATTATGAAACCGTTAATATTAGGGTCAATCATGGACCATTATAATTCAGGTGACAAAACAATTACAGCCGCAAAAAAAGGTGAAGATTCTCTAAAAGTGAATGAAGAAAATGATACTGATATTGTAAAACAAATCAAAGAATTACTTGATACAAGAGTGAGACCCGCAGTGGCGATGGATGGTGGAGACATCATATATGATAGTTTTAAGGACGGAATAGTATATCTTCATATGCAAGGTGCATGTTCAGGATGCCCTAGTTCAACAGCAACACTTAAAATGGGAATAGAGAATATGCTTAAGCATTATGTTCCCGAGGTACAAGAAGTTCGACCAATTGATGCATAAAATTCTTTTATATCCATTGGTTATTGTAGGTATTGCAATTACAATTCCTACCATTGCTTTTGAGGAAAAACCATTAACATTGGATGTTAAGTACAAATTAAATGCAGAACTAGATGAGCTTGTTTTAAATTATTGTAAGACTTATGACTCATATACTATCAACAAACTTTATTCTGAAAAAGATATTCTTAAAAATGATATTCTAAATAACTCAAAGATAAAAAAATTTTTAGTTAATATTAAAACTAAACCATTAAATCCAAAGTCATATTCTGGCATTGAAAATAATCGAGGAGTTAATTTAGTTACGAACTTATCTGAATCAGATTTTCAGTATTTAAATGAACAAAAACAAAAATTTGTTAAAACAGTTCTACCATTAATAATAAATGAAAACCAAAAAATCCTATCTAAAAGAAATGAAATAATGGTTTTACGTGCCAAACTTACTGAAAATAATTCGCTAAATAGTTTTGAATTAAAGAAACTAAGAAAATTATCAAAAAAATATAAAATAAAATTTGATAATGAACATAAAATGGAAGTTATTGATAAACTTCTTTCAAGGGTAGAAATGATTCCAAATTCTATTGTTTTAGCCCAAGCAGCAATTGAAAGTGGGTGGGGATCATCTAGATTTGCTCAAGAATATAATGCATTATTCGGTGAATATACTTATGACAATACTAAAGGAGTTGTTCCACTTGAAAGAGAAAACGGTGATACTCATTTAATCAAAGCCTTTAATTCTTATAATAATAGTGTTGTTTCATATTTTAATAATATTAATTCTCATTACGCATATGAAGATTTTCGTGAAATAAGAAATATAATGAGAGAAAGAAATAATTTTTCAAATGTCAATTTACTTGTCGAAAGTTTAAGTACATACGCGGAAGATAAAAATTATATCAAAACAATTAAACAAGTAATTAAAACCAACAACTTTAGTATTTTTGATCAAAAAACTATTTCTTATTAATTAAAAATAGAATTGGTGTCCAAACCATCTCCAATTTCCATCACTATCTTTAACCGTGCAATTCATTCTAGATCTTCCAGGTGATAATTCTCTTGAAAGTCTTATCTCAATCCGTTCATTAAATTTATAAACTTCTCTATCAACTTGACCTTTACTATCAAACACAAAACAATTTAGAGATTTCGCCTTCTTATCGTCAAGAAGAGAAAAACCTATGAACGGTGGGTTTTGATTAATTGTTGGATTTTTAGGTATAAAGTCATAAACTCCTAAACCTTTAGATGATGCAGCGAATTTAACTCTATCTATTTCGCCATATCTTTCATTTAATGAAAATCTTGGTAGGTAATACATGTTGGAAGTTTCATTAATTATTCCGGAGTGTTGACCAAAAGCGACTTTAAATTTAAATTCTTTTATTAATTCAATTATTTCATCTGTTGTCTCACCATAAGGAAAAGCAAATAAAGTTGGTATTTCACCAAGTTCTTTTAAGAAAATTTTATTAGATATTTCTATTTAATTTCTTACTTCTTGAATACTAATATCTGGCATATGAGCATGTGTATGAGAGTGTGCACCAATTACTACACCTTCTTCTTTAAGCTTTCTGATTTGATCCCAGTTAATATATTTTTTATTATTTGATATTGTTCCAGTTGTTACAAATAAGGTTACTGGAATATTATTTTTTTTAAATAGAGGCCACCCAACTTCTAAAAAAGACTTATCTGCATCATCAACACTAATACCAATAGTATTTTTTGGAAGATCACCATCATTGATAATTGTATCAATAATAAAATCTAATGATTTAATATTATATTTTTCTTTAGTTAATTCTTCAATATGACTATTAAGTTGATCAATAGTGACACTTGTTGAGGGATATTTAGAAACCCCAAATTTATGATACATGAATACTGTAGCCGAATTTTTTATTTCATTAGCAAATGTTCCATTTACTAATAAAAAAGTTAAAGAAATACTTTTTAAAAACAGCAATAGAATGTAATTATGTAATTTCATATGTTATTATTTCTCGATGTTATATCATCAATACCAGAGTTTTGTGTAATTGATGACAACAAAGTAATATTACAGCAGAAAATTACTCATGATGAAACAGATAAGTTGAGTGATAATATAATACAATCCTATATAGAAATAGATAAGCGATTAAATTTAACAAAAAATCTAAAAAAAATATCTACAACAATTGGTCCTGGATCTTATACAAGCTTAAGAGTTGGTTCAGCATTTATATCAGGCCTCATGATTTCTCGTAAAATTCCTTATCACCCTTTATCTATCGAGGACATCCTAAACTTTAATTCAATAAAGTATTCCAAAAAAAATTTAGCAGCTTTTATAACCTCGTCTAACAATCAGAAATTTTTATGTTATAAAATTAAAGATAACATAATGGAATACTATAAAATTGAAAACAATAAATATTCAATTCCAAAACATATTGATCTAATTATCTTTAATAAAACTAAAATTAATGAAAATAATGAACTTGAACAAATACGTTTCTCGTTTTTTGAAGATTTTTACAATAATTATAATAATTTAACCTTTAAAAAGAATATTATTATTAAACCAATATATATATCAAATAATCAATTACTAAATTGAATAGAATTACTATAATAAATGAAGAACAATTATTATCAATTACCAAATTTATAGATAATAATAGTGATGAATTTAATTATTTCAAAAAGATAGGCTGGAGTATAAAAAATATTGAAAGTCAACTTAGTAAAGATAACAATTATTCTCTTGGTTATTATAAAGCTAATAATCTAGTAGGAGTTTTAATTGGGGATACAATCAAAAATGATAAAGATTATGCTTTAGAATTGCATATTTTATTTGTATCAAGAGACCTAAGAAGAAAACAAATTGCAACAAAATTACTAAATTACGTTGAAGCAAATAATATGAATTTATCTAAGATTTTCATCGAAGTTGCTGAAGATAATGTAGAAGCAATAAGTTTTTATCAAAAAAACAATTTTGTTTTTCTAAATTTTAGACATAACTATTATAAATATAATGGTAAAAATATTCATGCTAAATGCTTCATAAAAAAAATTAACTATGAGTGATAAATATATTTATATAAAATCATATGGTTGTCAGATGAATGTATACGATAGCAATCGTATTAAAGATTTGTTTTCAAATAAAGGATATAAAATAACCGATGATATTTCAAAGGCAGATTTGACTGTTCTGAATACATGTCATATTAGAGAAAAGGCAGTTGAGAAAGTTTACTCTGATATTGGTCGTGTAAAAAAAATTAAAGACAAAAAACAGAATATGAAATTAGTAGTTGCAGGCTGTGTAGCTCAAGCCGAGGGAGTTGAAATAAAAAAAAGATCTCCCACTGTAGATTTTGTTGTCGGCCCTCAATCTTACCATAAATTACCTCAAATGTTAGATAGCGTAAATGAAGTTGAAAATAGTGAATTTCTTCAAAATGAAAAATTTAAAAACTTAATTTTTAATTCCTCCAACTTATCATCTGAATTTTTATCTATTCAAGAAGGATGCGATAAATTTTGTTCATTCTGTGTAGTTCCATATACTAGAGGACCTGAATTTTCTAGACCAGTTAAAGATATAATTGATGAAACAAAAAAATATGTATCTAATGGAATAAAAGAAATAATTTTGCTAGGACAAAACGTTAATGCTTATCATGGTAAGGCTGCTGATGGAAAATCAAAAGATTTAGCATACCTGATTAATAAAATATCTGAAATTGAGGAAATAAAGAGGATTAGATATATGACATCTCATCCGATCGATATGAAAGACTCTCTCATAAACGCTCATGCGGATAATTCAAAACTTATGCCATTTCTTCATTTACCTATTCAATCTGGTTCAGATAAAATTTTAAAAAAAATGAACAGAAAACACACAGTTGATGATTATTTAAAAATTGTAGAAAAAATAAGAAATGTTCGCCCAGACATAGCACTTTCATCAGATTTTATTGTTGGTTTTCCAAATGAAACAGATAAGGATTTTGAAGACACAATGAAATTGATAGAGAAAGTAAATTTTGTTATTGCATATTCATTTATATATAGTCCAAGACCAGGAACGCCTGCTCAATATAAAGACAATGTAAGTATTTTTGAAAAAAAAGCACGATTGAGTGCTCTTCAATCATTATTAACACAACAACAAATTAATTTTAATAAATCATTTATTAACAGAGGTATGGAAGTATTATTTGAAAAGATAGGTAGGCATAATGATCAATTTATTGGTCGTACAATTTATAATCAAAGTACGTTTGTTAACTCAAAAGAGGATTTATTAAACAAAATTATGAATGTAAAAATTATAAACTCAACAAATTTTTCTCTTGAATGTCAGATATAGTGAATAAAAATGAAAATTTAGAGTTAGAATTAGATGATAATACAATTTTAAGTAATTTATTTGGAATTAATGATAGAAATTTATCGCTCATTGAACAAATTAATCAAGTCAAGATTCAATATCGAGGAAATAAAATTAAAATATCAGGTACTAAAAAATCAATTTTTGAAACTAAGAAAACTATTCTTAATTTATTTAAAGAAGCACAAAATGGTGCTGAAATAGATGAAGATAGAATTAGAGATAATAAAAGCCTAATATCCATGAATATTAATACAGCTAAAAAGATGGATTTATTTATTCAAACTAAAAAAAGAAAGATTATACCAAGAACTGAAATTCAAAATAAATATCTTCAATTATTAAACACTAAAAACATTACATTTGCTATTGGCCCTGCTGGAACAGGAAAAACTTATTTGGCAGTTGCTAAAGCAGTTTCAGCACTACAAGATGGCAAAGTAAATAAAATTATCTTATCAAGACCAGCTGTTGAAGCTGGAGAAAAATTAGGGTTCCTTCCTGGAGATTTAAAAGAAAAAGTAGATCCTTTTTTGAGACCCATTTACGATGCCTTATATTCTATGTTACCTTATGAACAGGTAGAAAAAAAATTACTTAACAACACAATTGAAATAGCGCCAATTGCATTTATGAGAGGAAGAACTCTTGAAGATTGTTTTATAATTTTAGATGAGGCTCAAAATACAACAAAAACGCAAATGAAAATGTTTTTAACAAGATTAGGCAAAAATAGTCAAATGGTAGTAGTAGGAGATATTACTCAAATTGATCTTGTAAGTGAAAAAGATTCAGGCCTTAAAGATGCGTTAAAAAAATTAAATAAAGTTAATGATATAGGTTTTATTGAATTATCAGAAAAGGATGTCGTAAGACATGATTTAGTCAAAAAAATTATCAATGCTTATGAAAAATATAAAAGTTGATTTTTTTTCTGAATCAAAAAAATGGCCAAGGCGAATACCCAAAATAAAAAAAATTACAAAAAAAACTATTAATAAGATGAGATCTTACTTTAAGGATGATCATAAATTTGAATTAAATTTAATCTTAACAGACAAATCAAAAATGATAAAACTTAACAATATGTATAAAAAAAAACAATCAGACACTGATGTGCTTACTTTTATTACAAAAAATTCGAATAAAAATGTTGGAAATATTTTATATTGTGATATTTTTTTCTCTATAGATACTATTGAAACATTTATACGCAGGAATAAAATTAGCATATATGATCATTTTAATCACTTACTGATTCATAGTCTTTTACATATTAATGGATATGATCATAAAAAAAATTTAGATTTTAAAAAAATGAAAAAAGAGGAGATAAAAATTTTAGGATCGTTTGGTATCAATAATCCTTATATAATTTAATGAATATAAATAATACCGATAAAACATCAACATGGAAAAATTGGATAATTAAAAAATTACTATCCAATGATTCTACCAAAGAAGATATCTTAAATTTTATAGCTAATGATGAAGATAATAAAGATATTGAAGATGTTAATGATAATAATGAAAAAAATCTAATTAAGAACATTGTAAATTTGAATGATAAAAGTGTTGAAGATTTAATGATACCAAGGAGTGAAATAGTAGCTTTAGATCATGATAAATCTTACAATGAAATTTTAGAAGTTATTAAAGAAGAGGGACATTCAAGAATTCCTGTATTTAAAAAAAATATTGATAATGTAATCGGTTTTTTTCACATAAAAGATTTTATTAAATCAACACAAGATACATTTCAAATGAATGAAATAATAAGGGATATATTATATGTTGCACCAAAGTCACCAATTTTAGATTTATTAAAAACCATGAGATCATCTAGAATTCATATAGGCCTAGTTGTCGACGGAGTAGGAGGTGTGGACGGATTGGTTACGATAGAAGATTTAGTTGAAGAGATTGTTGGTGAAATAGAAGATGAACATGATGCTGAAGATGAAGAAGAATTAGTTTACAAAAAATCAGATAATTCAATAACTGTAGATGCTAGCTATAGAGTGGAAGATTTAGAAGAATTTTTTGAAATTAATATTCCAAGAAATGCAGATGATGAAACATTTTCTGTAGGCGGCCTTGTATATGAAAAAATAAATAGAATACCAAAAAATAATGAAGTAATAGATTTTAATGATGAGCTTAGGATCAAGATTGTCAAATCAAACAATAGAAAAATTGAAATAGTTGAAGTAAATAAAAATAATTGAGTATTTTAATTTATTTAATCTTAGGACTTTTAACCTCACTTTTATTTCCACCATATTTTTTCTTACCATTAGGTTTTATAATCTTCCCTTCTCTATGCTTACTATTAGATTTAAATAAAAAAAATCATAGTGATTTAAATATTTTTAAAAAATTCTTAATTTTTGGATTTGGTTTTTTTATTAGTTATTTATTTTGGCTCAAAAACCCTTTTTTTGTTTTTGAAGAAACTAAAAATTTTTTCTTATTTTTTTTATTACTAATAATATTATTATCTATAATTTTAAGTTTAATCTTTACAATAATTTTAAAATTAGGAAAAAATATTCCAACAATTTTTCTTATTCCACTTATATTTACATCTAGTGAATATATAATATCATTATTTTTCTATGGATTTCCCTGGTTTACATTCTCGTTACCACTTTCTAGTAATGAATATTTGCTTTTTCCATTAAAATCATTTGGAACATTATTCTCAAGTTATTTAATTATTCAAATATTCTGTATACCTTTTATTTTTTTAACTAAAGAAAACTTTAATAAAGAACTGAGATATTTATTATTTTTTATTACTTTACCAATAATTATTTTATTTATTTATAATTTCACTGAAGATAAGGATAATTTAAAAACAAAAAAAATTAACTTAGAAATTTTCCAATTAAATTTTAAAAATAATGATAAAAATCTAACATCAGAAAAAAAACTTAATACAATAATTAAACATATTGAAGTAAGCACTGCAGATTTGTTAATTTTTGGTGAAAACAATTTTCCTTATCTTCTAGATGATCTCGAATTAAAATTTATTAGAGATTCTTTGAAAGAAGACCAAGTATTGATTATTGGAGCTACAAGATATGACAATAATAAATACTATAATAGTTTAATTAATATTACTTCGACAAAAGTAACTTACTTTGACAAAAAAATTCTTGTTCCTTTTGGAGAATTCTTACCTTTAAGAGATTCATTAACTTTTTTAGTCAATATTGTTGGTCCAAATAATTATTCAAAAGGGAACAAAAAAAGAATAATTAACTTACCAAATAATGTAAGTTTCATCCCTGTAATTTGTTATGAAATTGTTTTTTATTGGAAACTTCTAAATAAATTTAATTCCAAGAGTAATTTTGTTGTAAATATAACCAATGATTTTTGGTTTGGAAATTATTTAGGACCTTATCAACACTTCTATTTGACTAAAATTAGAGCCGCAGAGTTCGATAGGCCAATTATTCGTGTATCTAATAATGGAATATCTGCTGTGATAGATAATAATGGGAGGATAATAAAAAAAACTGAATTAAATAAAGCTCAGAAATTCAAACATAAATTATTATTTCAAGAACATAATAATTATGTCAACTTTCATTTTGTTTTTAAAGTATATTTATTTATTATTTTCATTTTAATCACCATTTATTACTCAAGAAAAAATGTTTAATAGCAATTATAAAAATAGATTATTTGGGAGAACAAGAGGAAGAAGTAAAAAAAAAATTAATTTAAAAAACTATTATGAATTAATTGATAAATACAAGTTTAAAAAATGTAATGATAAATTAGAGTATATTTTAGATATTGGAACTGGTTATGGTGAAACTAGTATATTTCTTGCAAAGAAATTTAAAGATGAAGTTGTTATATCTTGTGAAAAATACATTGATGGAAATATTAATTTACTTAAAAATATTGAGCAAAACAAGATAAAAAATATTCAATTACATAATGGTAATGTTTATGATGTCTTAGAAAGTACAAATAAAAAATGTTTTAGACTTATATGGATTTTTTTTCCTGACCCTTGGCCAAAAAATAGACACTCTAAGCGCAGACTAGTAACAAGTGATTTTTTGAAAAAACTCCATAAAATTTTAAAAGAAAAGAGTGAAATACATATAACTACAGATTCAACAATTTATGTAAGATTTATTTTAAATTCAATTTATAAATGTAAGGACTATTTTGTATGGTTGAACCAATCCGAAATGAATTTACATATAAAAGATTATTTCGATATTGAGACAAAATATTATAAAAAAGCAATTAATTCTCAAAGAAAACCATCTTTATTCATTTTAAGAAAATTATAAGCTTGAAATTCTGTAAAATATTTATATACGCAATATTATTAAGGTGGGTTATCCCACCTTTTTTTTATAAATATGGCTAAAAAAAAATACAATGTAATTAGAGAAGAAATGCTTCAGGTTGCTTCCAGTGTAGCACAAGAAAAAAATATTGATCAAGATTCAGTTTTTTCAGCGATGGAACAAGCATTAGAAAAAGCTGCAAGAGTTAAATATGGTCAAGAAATTGATATAAGAATTTCAATAGATAGAGCTACCGGTGATATTAAGCTAAATTCATACCTTGAAGTAGTTGAAAAAATTGACGAAGAATTACAATCTAGGCAAATTCTTTTTGAAGATGCCAAAAAAAATAATCCAGATATTAATATAGGAGAGTTCATTGTTAAAGAATTACCACCTATTGAATTAGGAAGAGTTGCTGCCCAAAATGCAAAAGGTGTGATTATTCAAAAAGTAAGGGAAGCTGATAAATCTAATCAATATGAAGAATATAAAGATAAGGTTGGTGAAATAGCGGTTGGTATAGTCAAAAGAACAGAATTTGGAAATCTTATTATAGATTTAGGAAAGAGTGAAGCAATAATTAAAAGAGAGGAACTTATTCCAAGAGAAACATTTAAAAATGGAGATAGAGTAAGAGCATACATATACGAAGTAAAAAATGATATCAAAGGCTATCAGGTTTTCTTATCAAGAACTCATCCTCAATTTTTATCAAAACTATTTTTTCAAGAAGTACCAGAAATATATGAGGGTGTCATTGTTGTTAAAAGTGTTGCAAGAGACCCTGGCTCAAGAGCTAAAATCAGTGTTTTTACAGAAGACTCTACAATTGACCCTGTAGGTGCTTGCGTTGGGATGAGAGGATCAAGAGTACAAGCTGTAGTAAATGAATTACAAGGTGAAAAAATAGATATTGTTACTTGGTCAGATAATCAAGCTACTTTCTTGGCAAATGCACTTGCTCCTGCTGAAGTTAGTAAAATTTTCTTATATGAAGAAAAAAATAAGGTTGAGGTTGTAATACCAGATGATCAATTAAGTTTAGCTATTGGAAGAAAAGGACAAAATGTTAAACTGGCTTCTAACTTAACTAGTTTAGAAATAGATATATTAACTGAAGACGAAGAGTCAGAAAGAAGACAGCAAGAATTTAAAGAAAAAAGTGTTCTATTGGCTGAGACTCTTGATGTTGAGGATGTTATTGCTCAGTTGCTCGTTACCGATGGGTACACGACAGTTGAGTCTATAGCTGCTGAAACTCTAGAAAATTTAGAAAAAATAGAAGGATTTGATTCTACCTTAGCGCAAGAAATAATCGATAGATCAAAAACTTTTGTTCAAGACAAAGAAGAGTCTAATAAAAAGCTTATAGAAGAAAATATTAATGACGAAAAATTAAAAAATTTAAAAGGAATGAATAATAGTATCCTAGCAGAACTAGCAAAATCAAATATTCTTAATGTCAATGATTTTGCAGATTTAGCTACTTTTGAACTAGTAGATAAAGAAGAAGGTATTTTAAAAGATCTAGATATTGATGAAGAAATTGCTAATAATATGATAATGGAAGCGAGAAGTTTCTGGTCTGAAGAACAAAATAAGGATTAAAATTGGATAAAGATAAAGGTAATAAGAAAAAGCCATTGAAACTATCTTCATCTGGAAGACTACAAATAAGGAAAAATTTAGGTCCAGCCGGTGATAAAGCAAGAAGTAGTGGTAGCAAAAAAACAATACAGATTGTCTTTAAAAATAAAAACAATCAACAGAAGAGCTCATCTACAACTCAATCTAATTTTAGAGGATCATCTAGTTTAAGAACACCTCGACAAGGAAATAATTCCTCACCACAGCCAAACTTTTCCACTCCTAATAAAACTCGAAACTTTGAAAATAAAAATAAAAAAAATACAGATAAAAAAACACAACAAAAAAAATCAACTCTTAGACCGCTAGAAGATGACTTTAGTAAATCCGATGCAAAAAAAATACTGGAACAAGAAGAACAAGAATTTGATAAATTTCCTAGTTTAGCTAAAATAAAAAGAGCTAGAGAAAAAGAAAGATTAAAATCGGCAAGTGATGAAGATGAAAGTAAAATTTCTAGAGAAATTTCCATTCCTGATTTTATTACTGTTCAAGATTTAGCAAATAGAATGGCTGAAAAAACTGCGGATGTAGTCAAAGCACTTATGAAAATGGGTGTTATGGCAAATGCCACACAATCTTTAGAATCCGATACTGCTCAATTAGTTGCAGAAGAATTAGGTCACAAAGTTAATGTAGTTAAAGATGATGATATATTAAATGACATTAAAGATTTTGAAGATCAGGAAGATAGTCTTGTAAAAAGAGCACCTGTAGTAACAATAATGGGTCATGTTGATCACGGGAAAACTTCTTTGCTTGATGCTTTTAGAAAAAGTAATGTTGTCTCTGGTGAGGCTGGCGGGATTACACAGCATATTGGTGCTTATCAAATCAATAACAATAATAAAAAAATAACATTTATTGATACGCCAGGTCATGCAGCTTTCTCAAATATGAGAGCTAGAGGATCTAAAACAACTGATATAGTAATACTTGTTGTTGCAGCTGATGATGGAATTAAACCTCAGACTATAGAGTCAATTGCTCATGCGAAATCTGCTGAGGTACCTATAATAGTTGCTATTAACAAAATGGATCTTCCAGGAGCCGACCCTGACAAGGTTAGAAATGAATTACTTAGTCATGAGGTAATTGTAGAAAAACTAAGTGGTGAAGTTTTAGATATAGAAGTATCTGCAACTAAAGGAACAAATTTAGATAAACTAGAAGAGGCAATTCATTTACAAGCAGATTTACTTAATCTCAAAGCAAACCCTAATAGAAAAGCTAGAGGTTCTGTTATAGAGTCAAAATTAGAAAAGGGTCGAGGTTCAGTTGCAACTATATTAGTACAAAAGGGAACGTTAAATGTTAGTGACATTTTTGTATCAGGATCTGAGTGGGGAAAAGTAAAAGCTTTAATTGATGATAAGGGTAAAAATATTAAGCAAGCTGCACCTTCAGTACCGGTTGAAGTTTTAGGATTTGACTCTAATCCATTAGCTGGCGATGATTTTATTGTTGTTGAAAATGAGGGAATTGCAAGAAAAATTGCAGAATTTAGATCAAGTAAACTACAAATTCAAAAAAATACAGTTGCAAAATCTAACGTTGAGGAAATGTTTGCTCAAATTAATAAAGGAGAAGCAACAAGTCTACCTGTAGTAATCAAAACTGATGTTCAAGGTTCGGCAGAAGCAATTGAAAATTCAATAACCAAACTTTCAACAGATGAAGTTAAAGTAAATGTTATTTATAAAGGCGTAGGTGCAATTACCGAAAGTGATGTTACTTTAGCTGGATCAGGAAAAGGTTTTATAGTTGGCTTTAATGTTAGAGCCCTACCTCATGCACGTGATATAGCAAAAAGAGATGGTGTAGATATTAAATATTATTCAATAATTTATGAACTTATTGATGATGTAAAAAATCTTTTAACTGGTCTATTAAAACCTGATATCTCTGAAAATATTACAGGAAACGTAGAGATTAGAGAGGTATTTAATATATCAAAAGTTGGAAATATTGCAGGCTGTATGGTTAAAGATGGTCATATTTCTAGAAAATCTCAGATTAGAGTTTTAAGAGACAACATAGTAATCCATAAAGGACTAATAAGTAGCTTAAAAAGATTTAAAGAAGAAGTATCTGAAGTTAAGTCAGGTTTTGAGTGTGGTGTAATGCTAGACAACTATAGTGATATTAAAGTTGGTGATATTATTGAGACATTTGAACAAGTTTCTACAAGTAGAAAGTTATAATGTTTTTTTACAATGGATACTCAAAGGCAAATTAGATTCGGTGAGCTCATTAGATCGTTACTTAGTGATTGTTTGCTAAAAGAAGATTTTTTTGACGAAAATATTAATTCTTTTTCAATTACAATATCATTGGTTAGAATGTCTAAAGATTTAAAGATTGCCAATGTCTATTTTATGCCTCTAGGTGGTAAGGATAAAATACATATCTTAGAAGCTTTAAATGATAGAAAATATATTTTTCAAAAGTTTTTATCAAAGGCAAAGATTAATTCAAAATTTACACCAAAGCTCTCTTTTTATTTAGATGACACATTTGATGAAGCAGAAAAAATTGAAAATCTTTTATTAAACAAAAATGTCTTAAGAGACATTAAGTAATGATTCCGAAACAAGGTTGGATCAACTTATACAAACCTAAAAATATTACTTCTTTTAAAGCTATTAACTTCATAAAAAAAAAACTTTTTATTAAAAAAATTGGTCATGCAGGTACATTAGATCCTATGGCTGAAGGCATATTGCCTATTGCTATTGGAAAAGCAACAAAACTAATTCCATATATAAATATTATGAAAAAAGAATATGAGTTCACAATAACTTGGGGAAGTCAAACAACAACAGATGATGCAGAAGGTAAGATTTTATTTAAATCAAATTATTTACCTACAAAGAAAGAAATAGAAAATAAAATTATTAATTACTTAGGTTATATCAATCAGACACCTCCTAAAGTCTCTGCAGTTAAAATTAATGGAAAAAGAGCTTATAAATTATTTAGAGATAATGAAATATTTGAGATTCAACCAAAAAAAGTTTTCGTTGAAAATCTGATTGTTACTAATCATAGTAAAAATAAAACATCATTTAAAATTTTATGTGGGACAGGTTTTTATGTAAGAAGTTTTGCTCGTGATATTGCTTTAGATCTAAAAACCTATGGTCACATTTCTTCATTAAAAAGATCAAAAGTAGGTAAATTTATTGAAAAAAAGTCGATTTTACTGGACGATCTTCTTAAAATAGGACAAAGGCACAAAGAAATTAATTGTATTTTCCCAACAATTTCTATGCTGGACGACATCTTGGCTTATGAAATTGAAGAGCAAATTGATATTGAAAATTTATCTTATGGGAGACCAATTAAAATTGATGAAAAAAAAATTATAAATTCTTCATCAATAAATGCAGATAAGAAAATAATTTTTTTATCTAAAAAAGGAGACATTGTCTCAATAGGCAAATTAGATGGTAATTTGTTTAAACCAAATAAAATATTAATATAGGAGAACCGATGTCGATAACTAAAGAAAATAAAAAAAATCTTATCAATGAATTTTCTAAAAGTGAAAAAGATACTGGATCAACAGGTGTTCAGATAGCAGTTTTAACAGAAAGAATAAAAAATTTAACTGAACATTTTAAAACTCATAATAAAGACAATCACTCAAAAAGAGGATTAGTATCTTTGGTCAATAAAAGAAAAAAATTATTAAATTACTTATCTAAAAAAAATAAATCTGAATATTCAGACTTAATAAAAAAATTAAATATTAGAGGTTAAAAAAGAGGAAAAATATAAATTATGTTTGATGTAAAAAATATAGAAATTGAATGGGCTGGAAGAAAACTTAAATTAGAAACAGGAAAAATAGCAAGACAAGCTGACTCAACAGTTATTGCCACTTATGGCGATACAACAGTTATGTGTAATGTAGTTGCTGCAAAAGAAGCAAATCCAGATATGGATTTTTTTCCCTTAACAGTAAATTATCAAGAAAAATACTATTCTGTTGGAAAAATACCTGGCGGTTTTTTTAAAAGAGAAGCTAGACCAACTGAAAAAGAAACACTAGTCTCTAGATTAATTGATAGACCAGTTAGACCTTTATTTCATAAAGATTTTAAAAATGAAACTCAAGTTACTTGTACTGTATTATCACATGATCAAGAAAATGACTCAGATGTTGTGGCAATGATAGCTGCAAGTGCAGCATTAACGTTATCTGGTTTACCATTTTTAGGCCCACTTGGTGCAATTAAGATTGGATTTATTGATGGAGAATTTGTTGTTAATCCAAATAAAAGTCAATTATTAAATTCTAAGCTAGAACTAGTATTGGCAGGAACTAAAGAAGGCGTGCTAATGATTGAGTCTGAAGCTCACGAGCTTTCAGAAAAACAAATGTTAGATGCAGTAGTTCTTGGACAAGAAAATTATAAAACAGTAATAGAAGCAATAATCTCCTTAGCTAAAAAAGCTGCAAAAGAACCTTGGGATATTAAAGAAAAAGATGAAGAAATTAAAAGTCTACCATCTAAGATCAACGCAGATTATGGTAAAGAGTTTATAGATGCATACAAAATAATTGAAAAACAAAAAAGATCAGAAAAATTATCTTCATTAAGAAACGAAATTTCTGAAAAATTTTTGAGTGAAACACTCTCACCAGTATTAGTTTCAGATGCAATAAAAAATGTAGAAAAAGATATTGTCAGAGGGGAGTTGATTAATACAGGTAATAGAATTGATGGAAGAGATACAACAACAGTTCGTCCAATTATATGTGAAACTGGTGTTTTAGAAAGAACTCACGGGTCCGCATTATTTACAAGAGGAGAAACACAAGCTCTTGTAGTTTCAACCTTAGGAACTGGACAAGACGAACAAAGAATAGATGCAATTGATGGTGAATATACAGAGAATTTTATGTTGCATTACAATTTTCCACCTTACTCTGTAGGAGAAGTAGGTAGAATAGGTTCAACTAGCAGAAGAGAAATTGGACATGGAAAATTAGCCTGGAGAGCTATTCACCCAATGTTACCTTCTAAAGAAAAGTTTCCTTATACTTATAGAGTTGTATCTGAAATTACAGAGTCTAACGGTTCTAGCTCAATGGCAACTGTTTGTGGTACCTCTATGTCATTAATGGACGCGGGAGTGCCTTTAGAAAGACCAGTAGCAGGTATTGCAATGGGCTTAATTAAAGAGAATGATAAATATGTAATATTATCTGATATATTAGGTGATGAAGATCATTTAGGTGATATGGACTTCAAAGTTGCTGGAACTTCTGAAGGAATAACATCATTACAAATGGATATTAAAATAACTAGTATTACAGCTGAAATTATGAAAGAAGCATTAGCTCAAGCTAAAGAAGGACGATTCCACATACTTGGTGAAATGGCTAAAGCAATTGATAAACCAAATAAATCAATTTCACAATACGCACCAACAATAACTAATCTTCAAATAAATAAAGATAAAATTAGAGAAGTTATTGGTAAAGGCGGAGCAGTTATAAGAGAAATATCTGAAACAACTGGAGCTAAAATTGAAATCAATGATGAAGGTTTAGTAAGTATTGCAGCTGTAGATCAAAAATCTGGAAATGATGCATTAGAATGGATCAAAGGTATTGTCGAAGAGCCAGAGATTGGTAAAATTTATGAAGGTAAAGTTTTAAAGATAATGGACTTTGGTGCTTTTGTTAATTTCATGGGATCTACAGATGGTCTTGTTCATATTAGTCAATTAAAAAATGAAAGAGTAGAGAAAGTTGAAGATGTTATTAGTGAAGGAGATATCGTTAAAGTAAAAGTATTGGATATCGACTCAAGAGGAAAAATAAAACTTTCTATGAAAGCAGTTGACGCAGAAGAAAACGCTTAAATTACCTAAATTAATTGGGCACAGAGGTGTAAAAGATCTGTGTCCAGAAAACACTTTAGAATCTATCTTAAAGGCATTCGATTTAGGTTTAAGTTTTGTAGAAATAGATGTTAAGATTTCTAAAGACAGAGTTCCAATTTTATTACATGATGACACACTTGATAGAACTACTAATGGAAGTGGGCTTGCAATTGATTATGATTATGAGAACATAAAAAAACTTGATGCAGGAAAATTTTTTTATAAAGAAAATACAAATATTTTTGTTCCAAAGTTAGAAGATGTTCTTAGTTTGTGTACTAATTTTAATGGTAATTTAAATATCGAATTAAAACCCAATAAAAAGTTTGAAAAAGAAAATGTTTATCAAATATATAAGATCATTAAAAATATTAATCAAATAGATATTTTTTTCTCCTCATTTGATATGATTTCTATTTTAGAAATTTCAAAACTTTACCCTCAATCTATACGTAGTTTTTTATTAGATGATTTTAAAGAATATAATATTGATGATTTGATTAGTATATCAGCTAATCATGATTTAAAAATTTGTGGATTAAATATAAATCTTGTTACTGCTGATATTATAAAAAAAATTAAAGAATCCAATATGGCAGTAACTGTTTATTCAGATAAAAATATAAATTTATCTAGCGCTAATGATATTTTCTCCATAGGTGTTGATAGTATTTTTGTTGATAATCCTTTAGATTTATTATCAAAATTTTAGTACTTATTGGGCATGCCAATAATATTGTAACCACAGTCAACATAATGTACTTCACCAGTAACTGCAGAAGATAAATCACTAACAAAGTATAAAGCAGATTTACCAATTTCATCTAGTTTTGCATTTCGTTTCAATGCTGAATGTTCTTCTGTAAATTTAAACACCTCCCTAGCATTACTTATTGCTGCACCAGCAATTGTTCTCATAGGTCCTGCTGAGATTGCATTAACACGAATATTTTTTGTGCCTAGATCCACACTTAAGTATTTTACACTTGTTTCTAAAGCGGCTTTTGCAATTCCCATTAAATTGTAATTTGGTATTACTTTATTTGAACCATAAAAAGTAAGGGTGAGAATACTTCCTCCATCATTCATTATAGGTTCAAAATTTCTTGCAAGACTAGTTAAAGAAAAACATGATATTTCTAAACAATTAATAAAATTATCCTTTGTAGTATCAACATATCTTCCATTTAACTCTGACTTATCTGCAAATGCAACAGCATGAATTATAAAATCAATTGTGCCCCATTCTTTTTTTATAATTTCTACTGATTTGTTTATTGAGTCATCATTATTAAAATCACATTCTATTAATATTTTTGAATTAATTTCTTCAGAAAGTGGCTTCACTCTCTTCAATAATATTTCATTTTGATAACCAATGGCTATTTCAGCACCATTTTCAGCTAGTTGTTTTGCTATTCCCCATGCAATCGAATGATTATTTGCAACACCAAATACTAAACCTTTTTTATTTTTAAGCATGATATTTTGAAAATACTAATGTTGCATTTGTACCGCCAAAACCAAAACTATTCGACATAATGTGCTCAATTTCAACGTCATTTTCCGTTTTTAAAAGAATATTACAATCTTTGGCACTATCATCGAGATTTTCAATATTAGCAGAACCACTAATAAAATTATTTTTCATCATCAATAAACTATAAATTGCTTCATGCACACCAGTTGCCCCTAAAGAATGACCAGTCAAAGATTTTGTTGAGCTCATTTTAGGAATATTTGAACCAAAAACATTTTTGATTGCTTCCAATTCTTTTACATCTCCTATTGGAGTGCTTGTTCCATGTGTATTTATATAATCAATTTTACCATCAATATTTTTTAATGCTTGCTTCATGCATCTTTCTGCTCCTTCTCCAGAAGGCTGAACCATATCGTATCCATCTGAGGTTGCTCCATATCCTGTTATTTCACCATATATTTTAGCACCTCTAGCTTTTGCATGCTCTAATTCTTCAAGTACTAAAGTTCCACCCCCACCAGCAATTACAAATCCATCTCTATCTGCATCATATGCCCTTGAAGATTTGTTTGGAGTAGAATTATATTTTGATGACAAAGCACCCATTGCATCAAATAAAATTGATAAAGTCCAATGGAGCTCTTCACCTCCTCCAGCAAAAATAATGTTTTGTTTTCCCATCTGAATTAGCTCGTACGCATTACCAATACAATGTGAACTTGTAGAACATGCTGAAGTAATTGAATAGTTAACTCCTTTAATTTTAAAAGGAGTCGCAAGAGTAGCAGAATTTGTACTAGACATTGCTCTCGGCACCATAAATGGTCCAATTTTTTTTGAACCCGAACTCTTCCCAATTTCAGAAGACTTAAATAAATTTTGTGTAGATGGACCACCTGAACCAACAATTATACCAGTCATTTCATTTGAAATATCACTATCCTCCAGCCCTGAGTCGTCTATAGCATCTTTCATCGCAATGTAGTTGTAGGCAGCTCCATCACCCATAAATCTTAATAATCTTCTATCAATTTCGTTACTAATATCTATATTTGGTTTACCGTGCACAAGACTTCTAAAGGAAAACTCCTCATACTCTTCTGCACTTGTTATCCCAGATTTCAAATTTTTAAGACTGTCTATTACATCCGATTGGTTATTACCAATACATGATACTATACCTAAACCTGTTACTACTACTCTATTCATTACTTATTTCTCAGGTGAAAATAAACCGACTTTCATATCTTTAGCTTCATAAATTGTCTCACCATCAGCTTTTAAAACACCGTCTCCAACTCCTAAAATCAATTTTCTTAGTATAAGTCTTTTAAGAGATATATGATAAGTTACTTTTTTGACTTTTTGTAATACCTGACCGGTAAACTTAACTTCACCAACCCCTAAAGCTCTACCCTTTCCTGGTTGACCAAGCCATCCTAAATAAAAACCGAGTAATTGCCACATAGCATCCAAACCTAAACAACCCGGCATTACCGGATCATCTTTAAAATGACATTCAAAAAACCATAAGTCTTCTTTAATATCTAATTCCGCAATAACCTCACCTTTAGCGAATACTCCTCCATTCTCATTTATTGAAGTAATTCTGTCAAACATTAACATAGGAGGCATTGGAAGTTGTGCATTCCCTTTTCCAAAAAGAACACCTTTTGCACAATCAATTAATTGATCGTAGGTAAATGAATTTTGTTTCATAATTTTAATTAAACTTTTTTTATGTATTTATCAATTAACTTAAACTGATTTTAAATAACATCCATGTTTACTTTTAATAACAATATTATCAATGCTTAATTTTTTTCCATCAGAAATTGTCATTATATTAGTTTCATCCTTTAAATTTAAATAGAAATTAATTATTTTTTGAGCAGCAATCAAACCTGCTAACCCTGCAGAAATGCCTGAAATACCTACTACATCACATCTGGGAAGATCAACATCATTTTTGTTAGGAAAGATACAATTTAAACATAGATGATTATTTTTATTTGAATTATTGAAAAGAATTATTTGTAAATCGTGTCTTAATGCAGAGGAATATAAAAAATTGATTGAGTTTTTAATACAATATTCATTTAATAGTTTAGAACTTACCCAATCATCAGTTGCATCAACAATTATAGAACATTCTTTTAAAGAATTTAAATTTAAAGAATTAATATTTTCATCAATAGTATGAATTTTACATTCAGTATTGATTAATTGTAATTGATTTTTTGCTACATCAACCTTTTTTCTTCCAATATCATTTAAATTAAACAAAATTTGTCTATTAAGATTACTTTTTTCAACAATGTCTCCATCTACTATTAACAATTCTTTTATTCCAGAGTTGACTAAATATTGACTTAAAGGACACCCTATACCTCCCATACCCACAATACCAATTTTTATATTTGATAATTTTTTTAGGTTTTCTTCAGAAAATTCTTTTAAAATAAATAATCTGCTGAAAATTTTATATTCTTCTTCAGAGTAATTATTCATAATTCTATATAGAATTATAAATTTGTTTTATAATTTGCTTTGCACAATTTACCTTTGTCATTTTCTTAAATTTCTTTATCTGGTTTTTTGTAATTATTGATATCCGATTATAATCTGAACCAAAAACTTTATTCTTACTGTCGATTTTATTGTAAACCATCATATCACATTTTTTATCAACTAATTTTTTTTTGGCATTATCAATGCTCCCCGTTTCTGCTGCAAAACCAACTAAAAATTTAGGCCTTTGAGTTTTGCTTTTCCCAATTTTTTCTAAAATATCAATATTCTTATAAAGACTAATATTTAATTTTTCATTTTTTTTAATCTTGGATTTTTTTATATTTTTATTTTTGAAATCAGATACTGCAGCAGTAAAAATTCCTATATCAATTTTAGAAATTTTTCTAATTTTTTGATACATTTCGTTTGCCGATTTTATTTGAATAAATTTCAAATTTGGAGGAGGATTTAAATTTGTTGGTCCAGATATCAAGGTTACATTTGCTCCATATAAAACTAATTGTGAAGCAATTTCATAGCCTTGTTTCCCAGAAGATTGATTTGAAATAAACCTAACTGGATCAATCATTTCAATTGTTGGTCCTGCTGTTACAAGGCATTTTTTATTTCTTAACAAATTAACATTTTCTAGTCTGTTTAAAATTCTATTTACTATATTTTTTGAGTTATCAATTCTGCCTAAACCAAATTCTCCACATTTTAGATTTCCAATTTTAGGGCCAATAAACTCATGACCGCTATCTTTTAATAATCTCACATTTTTTTGATTAATTTTATTATGCCACATAAAACTATTCATTGCGGGAACAAACATAATTTTTTTATTTGAAGCAAGCAACGTATTAGAAGCTAAATTATCTCCATATCCATTAGCAAATTTTGCAATAGAATTAGCTGTTGCTGGACACATAACTATTATATCATTATCTCTTGATAAATTAATATGAAGCATCTTATTTTTTTTCTCATCTTCATCAGTAAATATTCTATTTTTAAGTAATTTTTTTATATCTGATATTTTTGTATATTTCTTAGCCTCTTTAGTTAGAATGCAGCTAATTTTAACTTTATTAATATTTAGTAAAGTAATGATTTCTTTACATTTGGATGCAGCAATAGAGCCAGTTATTATTAATAAAATTTTATTCATTACAATTTATAACCAGTGTGAATGGCTACAATTCCATTGAATAGATTAATAGTCTCTACTTTAGTAAATCCGCAATCATGTAGATTTTTACTAAGCTCCTCTTGTGATGGAAATAAATCAATGCTTTCACTCAAATAATTATAAGCATTTTTATCTTTAGCAACTATTTCTCCTAAAAGAGGTAAAATTTTTGATTTATAAATTTTATATGAACTTGATATAAAGGATGATTTAGGTGTACTAAATTCTAAGCAACAATATTTACCACCAGGTTTAAGAACTCTGTAAGCCTCTTTTATAGATAATAAATACTCAGTCACATTTCTTAAGCAGAAAGAAATAGTGTATTTATCAAAAAAATTATTTTCAAAATTTAACTTTTCAGCATTACCAATAAAATATTTTATATTTTTTTCTTTTTTTAATCTTTTTCTTCCTTCTAATAACATTTCCTCATTTAGATCTAAAAGATAGAGATTGGTTGGTAAATTTTCTTTTAAAATTTCAATAGCGATGTCACCAGAACCAGAACCAACATCCAAGACAATTTCATTTTCTTTTAGATCTACGGTCTCTACAAATCTCCTTTTCCATAATCGATGCATACCCAAACTCATCAAATCATTCATTACATCGTAGCTTGGAGCTACACTTGAAAATACATTCTGAACAAGTTTAGTCTTTTGTTTTGAATTTACTTTTGTATAACCAAAATTATAATCTTTTTTCATTATGCCAGAATTACCTGAAGTTGAAACTACAGTAAAAGGACTTAGTGTAATATTGAATCAAAAAATATCTAATGTCAAAGTTCATACAAAAAAACTGCGTTTTAAAATTCCCAATAATATAATTAATATACTACGTAACTCCAAGATATCCAACCTAAGACGAATAGCAAAGTTCATTATTATAGATTTAGATATAGATTATTCCTTAGTAATACATTTAGGAATGTCAGGAAGATTGAAAACTGTCTCATCTACATACAAAAGAATTAAACATGATCATTTTGTTTTATACTTTTTAAGTAAAAAGATACTTATTTATCATGATCCAAGGAAATTTGGCTTCATAGATATAGTAAAAACAAAGGATTTATATAAACAAAAGTATATTATGAGACTAGGTGTAGATGCTTTGAGCTCTGATCTTACAGCACAATTGATATTTGAAAAAATTTCTAAATCTGAAGTACCAATAAAGCAGATTTTGCTTAATCAAAAATTAATTTCAGGGATAGGTAATATCTATGCTTCAGAAATTTTATTTGATTCTAAAATTTCACCCCTCGTTTTAGGTAGGGATTTAGAAATTAGTCTCATTATGAAACTAATTAAGTCTATAAGAAAAATTTTAAAGAAAGCTATTAAATATGGGGGGTCAAGTATACGAGATTACAGGTCTACTGACGGCACATTAGGAAATTTTCAGTCTAATTTTAAGGTATACAATAAAGAAGGAAAAAAAATAGGTAATGATGAGGTCAAAAAGATTGTTCAGTATGGAAGATCTACATTTTATTGCCCAAAAATTCAAAATAATAAGTAATTCAATAATAATTATTAATTGACTTAATTTATTTTGAATTTATAGCATCCATATGGCTAATCATGTTTCTGCAAAAAAAAGATCTAGACAGAACAAAACTAGAAATACTGTTAACTCTCAATATCTTTCTAAATTTAGAAACGCTCTAAATAAATTTAAATCTTCGGTAGAAGCAAAAAATGAGGAAGAAATGCAAAAATCCTTTAGTAATGTCAACTCAATAATGGCCAGAGCTTTAAAAAAAGGTATTTTTAAAAAAGAGTACATATCCAGAAAGTTATCCTCTTTATCAAAACATATTTCAAAAAAATAATTTTTTTTTTATTTTTTTCACTTTTCTTCTTGCTAAAAATACTTAAAGGGTGTTGATTAAGTAAATTAATTTGGTGATTAAATTTTACGACTTTAGATTTTTTGCGTAAAACTTATTAAGTCATAAAATCGTTTTGTTGGGGGAAAATGGATAATACATCTACTAATTTTGAAGAAAGTAAATGGTTGTCCTTTAAAAAGAATCTTAAAAAAAATGTAGGTGAATCTGCTTTTAATAATTGGCTAAAACACCTTAGTTATGTTTCATTAGATCAAAATACAATTACATTTTCTGTTCCAACCAAGTTTTTAAGAGATTGGATAGTTAATAATTATTCTGATAAGATTAAAAGTGAGGCTAAAAGCTTTATTGAAAAAGTAGATACTATTAAATTTGTTGTTAAACCATCAGGTGGAAGAATAGTTCCTGGAACAACTAGAACAATTAAGAGTACTGATAACCATTGGAAATCAACAATGGATTTAAGATCTAATCAATCTTCAACTTATCCTAACGAATTTGGAGCCCCATTAGATCCCAGGTTCACATTTGAAAACTTTGTCGTTGGTAAACCAAATGAGTTAGCATTTGCTGCTTCCCAAAGAGTTTCTGAGGCAAATAAGATAACATTTAATCCCCTTTTCTTATGTGGTGGTGTTGGCCTTGGAAAAACACATTTAATGCATGCAATTGGATGGAAAATAAAACAGCAACAACCAGATAGAAAAGTCATTTATCTTTCAGCTGAAAAGTTTATGTATCAATTCGTAAGAGCATTACGATATAAAGATACCTCAGCTTTTAAAGAACAATTTAGATCAATTGATGTACTAATGATTGATGATGTTCAATTCATTAGTGGAAAAGATAATACTCAAGAAGAATTTTTTCACACATTTAATGCCTTAATTGAGCAAAATAAACAAATAGTTATTTCTGCAGATAAAACACCAACTGACCTTGACGGGGTACAGGAAAGATTAAAATCTAGACTAGGTTGTGGACTAGTTGCAGATATTCATCCAACTACATATGAATTAAGACTTGGTATTCTGATAGAAAAAGCACATAAAAGAGGTGTTGAAATACCACCAAAGGTTTTAGAATTTCTTTCTCATAGAATCATTTCAAATGTTAGAGAAATGGAAGGTGCTCTTAATAGATTGGTTGCACATGCAACACTTGTTGGTACAGCAATTACAGTTGAGACAGCCCAACTAGTCCTTCAAGATTTATTAAAGTCCTCAAATAAAAAGATTACAATTGAAGAAATTCAAAAGAAGGTTGCTGAACATTTTAATATTAGAATTACAGATATGCATTCACCAAGAAGGTCACGATCTGTTGCTAGACCAAGACAAATTGCAATGTATCTAGCTAAATCCATAACTTCAAGATCTTTACCCGAAATTGGAAGAAAATTTGGTGGAAGAGATCATACCACAGTAATGCATGCTGTTAAAAAAATTGAAGAACTTAAGTTATCTGATGTTAATTTTAATGAAGACCTAGAATTACTGAAAAGACTTATAGATTCTTAATTTTTTTTATCATATGTTTAGATATGAAATTTAAAATCACACGATCAAATTTATTTAAATCTCTCTCACATCTTCAAGGAATAGTAGATAAAAAAAATTCTTTACCAATTTTAGCCAATATATCCATTGAAGCAAAAAATAATAAATTAACTTTATCTTCTACTGATATGGATATTTCAATAATAGAGCAAATTTCCTGTAATGTACTTGAGGATGGCTCTACAACAATTAACTCACAAATGTTTTATGACATTGTTAGAAAAGTTGATGATAATAGTGAAATAGAAATAATATCAAATAATGGTAAATTATTAACCCTTCGTGCAAGTGGATCGCGATTTTCTTTAGCCTGTTTACCTAAAGAGGATTATCCAATTATTGATCAAGAAAATTCAGGTATTAATATCAAGTTAAAATCAGAAATATTATTTAAATTAATAGATAAGACTAAGTTTGCCATATCAAATGAAGAAACCAGATATTTTCTAAATGGTTTGTATTTCAATGTAAATACTGAAGATGACAAAAATACTGTTACTTTAGTTGGAACAGATGGACATCGGCTAGCAAAGTTTAGCCACCAAATAAATGATAAATTAGACAAAATTTCTGGAGTAATTATTCCAAAAAAAACAATATATGAATTGTCTAAATTGTTGTCTGAAAATAATGATGATATTGATATATCAATCAGTTCAAATAAAATAATATTTTATATAGGAAACATAACTTTTATTTCCAAGCTAATAGACGGAAGCTTTCCTGATTACAAAAGGGTCATTCCTAAAGATAATTTAAACACTTTAAATATTAATAGAGAAAAATTGTTATCTGCTGTAGATCGAGTAAGCACAATTGCTAATGAAAAATCACCTGTAATTAAATTCAAACTTTTAGAAAATATTCTTAATTTAAATACTATTAATAATGAGAGTAGCTCTGCTTCTGAAGATATAAATATAAATTATAATGGTGATGAAATTGAAATTGGATTTAATGCAAAATATATTATGGATATCGTTAACAATTTAGAAGATGAAGAAATATCTATTAATTTAAAAGATAATAGCTCACCTATTACCGCTCGAGAAAAATCTAATTCTAGTCTTGTCTATGTACTTATGCCAATGAGAGTTTAAAATTTGGCAAATATAAAAAATATAGAGTTAAATAATTTTAGAAATTTTACAAATTTTAAAGAACAATTTGATAA
>CACONS010000008.1 GCA_902628645.1 uncultured Alphaproteobacteria bacterium
TTTCAGAATAAGATTTAAAAGATTTAATATTTTCTAATTCAAAGAATTTTCTAGGATAATGGTTTAAAGGGTGGTCAGAAAAATAAAATCCAATAACTTCTAGTTCATTAGATAAAATTTCAGTGTTTTTCCAGTTTTCATAATGTTGGTTGAATAAGTTTTTGTCGTTAAAAGAAATTTCATTGTCTTCAAAAAGCATATCTTGATTTATATTTTTTTCTCCACCAAACAAATCAACAAATTTTGTTACATTATTAAATAATTTTGATCTATTTGATTCTATACTATCAAATGCTCCAGCTTGTATAAGCTTTTCAAGTTGTCTTTTATTTATTACTTCTTTGGAAACTCTTGTCATAAAATCAATAATATTCTTAAATTTACCATTTTTATTTCTTTCTTCTACCATATTTGTAATCGACTTAAGTCCCACACCTTTGATTGCAGCTAAACCAAATCTAATTGATTTTGAGGACTCACTAGCATCTATTGAAAATAGAGGTTCAGAATAATTTATATCTGGTTTTAAAAAATTTATATTTAATCTTTCAATTTCTTGTTTTAGTAAAATAATTTTTTCCGTCTTATCAATAGAATAATTTAAAGTTGCTGTAAGGAATTCATGTGGAAAATTAGCCTTAAGAAAAGCTGTTTGATAAGATATCAGAGCGTATGCTGCTGCATGACTCTTATTGAAACCATAGCCTGCAAATTTATCTACTAAATCAAAAATTTTTGAAGCTTCTTTTTTTTCAATATTATTTTGTATTGCACCTTCAATGAACCTTGACTTTTGCATATCCATTTCTTTTTGAATTTTTTTTCCCATTGCTCTTCTCAATAAATCTGCTTCACCCAAAGAATAATTTGATAAAACTTGGGCAATTTGCATTACTTGTTCTTGATAAACAATAATTCCATAAGTTTCCTTTAAAACTTCTTCTAACATTGAGTGAAGATATTTAATTTCTTCACGTCCATGCTTTCTATTGCAAAAGGATGGTATATTATCCATTGGCCCTGGTCTAAATAAAGCAACAACAGCAATTATTTCCTCAAATCTATCTGGCTGTAATTGACGAAGTACACTTCCCATACCATTACTTTCCAATTGGAAAATTCCAACTGTTTCTCCCTTACTTAGTTGATCGTAAGTTTTTTTATCATTTAAAGATATATTATTTATTAAAAATTTTTTATTTTCTTTTATTATTAATTTTACACAATCATCAATGATTGATAATGTTGTCAATCCAAGAAAATCAAATTTTATTAAGCCAGCTTCTTCAACATATTTCATAGAAAATTGTGTTGCATTGGTATTAGTATTTTGATCCTTGTATAAAGGTACTACTTTAGATAACTTTTCGTGACCAATAACAACTCCTGCCGCATGTGTTGAGGCGTGTCTATGAGTTCCCTCGATTTTGAGGCTAACATCAATAATATTTGAAATTCTCTCATCACTGCTAATCCTTTCTTGAAGACCTCTTTCAGATTTAATTGACTCACTTAAAGTGAGTGGGTTTGACGGATTAAATGGTATAAGTTTAGCAAAAGAGTCTACCTCTCCATAAGGGACTTCTAAAACTCTACCAATATCTCTTACAGCTGCTCTAGATGCGAGTGTACCAAATGTAATTATATGGGCAACACATTCACTGCCATATTTATTATTTACATACTCTATAACCTCATCTCTTCTTGTCTGACAAAAATCTATATCAAAGTCTGGCATTGAAACCCTTTCTGGATTTAAAAACCTTTCAAATAATAAATCATACTCTAATGGATCTAGATCAGTTATTCCTAAGCACCAAGCTACTAAACTTCCAGCGCCTGATCCTCTTCCTGGACCAACTGGAATGAGTTGTTCTTTAGCCCAATTAACAAAATCAGCAACAATTAAAAAATATCCTGCAAATCCCATTCTTATGATTATTTCATTTTCATATTTCAATCTATCAGTATAAATTTCTACATTTTTAATATTTTTTTCCTTTATTTTTTTTTGAAGGCCTAGCTGTGATGAATTTAATAAAAAATCTTCAGCTGATAAATTTAGAGAGTTCTTAAATTCAGGTAATTGTGGTTTTGTTGATTCAGGAAAATAGTTACAAGATAGAGAAATGTTTAAATTATTTTGTATTATCTCTGGAATATCTTCAAAATTTGAATACATTTCTTTGCTCGACTTAAAATAAATATTTTCATTTGAAGTATTTCTTTGAGAATTATTTATGGTCGATTTTTGTGCAATACATAGTAATGCATCGTGAGCTGAATAATCATCTTTATTAGCGTACTTAATATTATTTGAGCCAATAAGAGGTATATCAAACTCTTTTGATAAATTGATAAAGTCTTTTTCAAAAATATCTATATTTTGATCATTAATTCTTTGAATTTCAAAGAGAAAATTTTGCTTAAATATTGCTTTAAAATTCCTAATTAATTGAATGATATCTTTTTTTCTGTTTTCTTTGTTTAATAAAAGTAAAGGATTAAATTCACCTCCTACATAACAATATAAACCTTTAGAGTATTTCTCTAATTGAGAAAAATATATACCAATATTGTTCCCTTCATTAAGATGAGAAAGAGAACTTAATTCTAAAAGATTTCTATATCCAATTTCATTTTTGACTAAAAATGTAACTTGGGAAATTTGATTTTTTACAATAATATCTAATAAATTTATTGAGGTTCCAATTATAGGCTGAATATTATTTTTTACACATTCTTTAGAAAATTCAAATACTCCAAACATATTATTATTATCTGTGATCGCTATTGCTGGCATCTCATTTTTTTTTGCAAGATCTACTAAATTAGTAATTTTTATCGTGCTTTCAGATAAAGAATATGAAGATAAAGATCTTAAATGAATGAAAGGATTATCCATTTGTTAAATGTATATTCTTATTTTTAAAGTAATAAATTTCATCAGCTAATAAAGAATATGTTTTGTTATGAGTAACATATACTAAAGTTTTATTATTTTGTTCGATATAATTAATAAAAAATTTAAAAATATTGTTAGCAGTATCTTCATCAAGATTACCAGTCATCTCATCAGCTAGAATTAAATCGGGATTATTTACTAGTGATCTAGCAATTGCTACTCTTTGCTGCTCTCCTCCTGATAATTTTAGAGGTTTATAATTTATCCTTTCATCTAAACCAAATTCTAGAAGTAGTTTTTTTGATATTTCATAGCCTTTCTTCTCATTTTTATTTATTAATATTGGAAGCATAACATTTTCAATCACAGTAAGTTCAGGAATCAAGTGAAAAAATTGATGAATAAAACCAATGGATAATCCTCTAATTTTATTTGTCTCATCTTTAGAACACAAAGAAATATCTTTACTTTTATAATAGAATTTTCCATTAAACTCTGAATCGAGTAATCCAATAATATTTAGAAAAGTTGTTTTTCCAGATCCTGAAGGTCCAACAATTGAAACTTTTGTATTATGCTTTAATTTGAAATTTAAATTTTTAATTATCTCAATTTTTGAATTATCATCATTTGTGAAATGTTTATCTAAATTAGATATCTTTAATAAATATTTATTATTCACTTCTTAAACTTTTAATAGGATCAATTCTAGCTGAACTTAAAGCTGGAAAAATTGTTGAAATTATTGATATAATTATCGCTACACAAAGTACGTAAACTACTTCATTAAAGCTAATTTTCGAGGGTAAAGATGATAAATAATATACTTCTTCAGAAAACAGTTTTGTTCCAAGTAAATATTCTAAAAAATTTTGAATTGATTTAATATTTATCGTGAAAAGTATTCCAATGATCAATCCTATCAAAGATCCAATAAAACCAATTGTGATCCCAATAGTAAAAAAAATTTTTATAATACTATTATTACTCATTCCAATAGTTTTTAATATTCCGATATCTTTGTTTTTTTCTTTTACAAAAATTATTAACCCTGAAATAATGTTTAATGATGCAACTAAAATTATTAAAGAAAGAATAATAAACATAACATTCTTTTCAACTTTAAGAGCATTAATTAAAGTTTGATTTTGATCCTTCCAGGATATTGAATAAAAATTTAATAGAAGATTAGATATTTCTAATTCTACATCATTTTTAAATAATTCGATTTCATTAGGAGATAATGTAAAGAATTCAATTTTATTATATTTATCTTCATCATATAAAAGTAATTTTCTTACAAGATTAGAAGATAAAAAAATTAAATTGGAATCATATTCATATAAACCTAGATCAAATATACCTACTACCTCTAATGTTTTAAATCTTGGAATATTTCCTAATATTGTTTTATTAGTCTTTGGAATTGCAATTTTAACCTTATCTCCCAAGCTTAAATTCATTTGTTTCGCTAAGGAGTCTCCAATTAATATTTCACTTTTTGGATTTTGAATTAATCCCCCCATTTTAATAGAATCAAACAAATAATGATTTTTATCATAATCGTCATAGCCTTTGATCATTATGCCTTTTGAGTCATTTGATTTTATAATTAAGCCATTTGTTTCAATAGATTTGTAGTGTCGATAAAATAAAGTATTATCAATATTATATATGAGTTCTTCAACTTGCTTATTTGTTATTTCATTATCAAAACTATAAATATTGAGATGAGAATTAAGTCCAATTATTCTGTTAGTTAGATCAATTCTAAAACCATTCATAACAGACATTACTATAATAATTGCTGCTACTCCTAAACTAATACCTATTATTGAAAACCAAGCAAAAATAGACACATAGCCATCAGATTTCTTAGAGAATAAAAACCTGAAAATCAGTAATCGTTCTGATTTAGAAATCATTTATTTTTTTAACTTATTTTTAATAAAATCGATTACACCATCAGATAAAATTTTTTCACTTTCATTATTTTGGCGATTTTTTATTTCTACTAAATTATCTTTTAAATCTCTTTTGCCAATAATAATTTGATATGGTGTACCAATTAACTCGTTATCAGATAATTTTTTTCCTATACTACAAATTCTATCATCTAAAAGGACTTCAATATTATTTTTCATAAAATATTCATAATACTCTGATGATTTTGTGGCACAATCTTGATCTTCTGGCATTAAATTAATTATGCAAACCTTAAATGGAGCAACCTCTAAAGGCCATCTAATTCCTTTGTCATCATGATAAGCCTCTATAATTGCACCTACAAGTCTTGAAACACCAATACCATATGATCCCATGTGCACTGGAATATTTTTCCCACTTTGATCTTGAACGAATGCATTTAATTTCTCAGAATATTTTGTTCCAAAATAAAATATATGGCCTACTTCAATGCCCTTAGAAATTTTTAAATCTTCATTTGAAATTGGACAATTTTTTTCATCATGTTGATCATCAACTGCAGCATAAAATGACTGTAACTCATTAGGATCTATAGTTTCAGGGTTTAGTGTTTCTAATTTTTTATCATAATAAAGTGTACTTTCGCCAGTCTTAGCTAATATTTGAAATTCATGACTTAAGTTACCACCAATTGGTCCTGTTTCTGCTCTTAAGGAAATTGGTGTTAAACCCATTCTGATAAAAGTTTTTATATATGCTTTAAACATATTGTCATAAGATTTTTTTGCTTCATTTTCATCAAGATCAAATGAATAATTATCCTTCATTAAGAATTCTCTTCCTCGCATTACTCCAAACCTAGGTCTAACTTCATCTCGGAATTTCCATTGAATATGATAAAGATTTTTTGGAAGATCTTTGTAAGAATTTATATGTGATTGAAATATATCTGTAATTAATTCTTCATTAGTTGGACCATATAGCATTTCCCTTCCACTTCGGTCTGTAATCCTCAACATTTCTTTTCCATAATCATCGTATCTTCCTGATTTAATCCATAAATCAGAAGATTGTATAGTAGGCATAAGCAGTTCTATTGCTCCTGAATTATTTTGTTCTTCTCGAACAATCTGTTCAATTTTTTTTAATACAAGTAAGCCTAATGGTAACCATGAATAAATACCTGCGCTAGATTGTTTAATCATCCCAGCTCTGATCATTAATTTATGTGATATTATTTCAGCATCTGAAGGTGCATCTTTACTAGTTGGAAGAAAAAAATTAGAATATTTCATTTATTAAATATATTTGATAAATCAAATCCAAATAAAATCAAAAAAAATAAAATTAAAGCTGATATTAATGAAGTTGCTATAAATTTTATTAGAAGATATGGCTTGCTTGGTGCACTTTTTGCATGTCCAGATTCTACTTTTTTAGGTACTTTTATCTTAATTGGTAGGAACATAAAAAACAAAATCCACCAAACAAGGATAAATATAAGAACATGAGTGAATAATGCCATTAAGATCGTATTAAATGAACTTCAATTTCTGGTTTTTTTTGAATTGAATTTTTTATAATCTTTCTAAAACTACTTTTAACTAAGTCGGAAACTATTAAATCTGATGATTTTTGATCTTTGTTAAGTTTTATATAGTTTTCGATAAAAAGTATTTTAAAATCATTTTTTAAATTTTCTTCATCTATACCTGGCAATCCCTTTAAGGTAAGTAACATATTTTTGTTAATTGAATAATCATCATCATTGATAATTAAAGAGATTAGGACTAATCCTTCAAATGAATATTTTCTTCTCTCTTTAATAAATGTAGACTCAGAGTCGTAAAGATTTTTACCCTCAACAATTAATTTTCCAGTTTCAAATTTTTCTACAATTTTAGGTTCACCTGGTGCAATCTTAAGGCATTTTCCATTTTCTAAAATTTTAGTAAATGGGACCTGAGATGAGTAGGATAATCGTTTATGTGCCTCTAGATGCATAGGTTCACCATGCACAGGAATAGATAAATATGGTTTAGTCCAATTATACATTTGTTTTATTTCATCTGCATAACCATGACCTGAAACATGTACTAAATCGTCATCAGCTGTAACTATCTCAACTCTTTGTCTAATAAGTAAGTTCTTTAAATTATTTATTGATTTTTCATTACCAGGAATATCTCTAGAGCTAAAAATTACAACATCTTCTGGCTCTAAATGTAAATGTTGATGAGAATTATAAGCTATTCTAAAAAGAGCAGATCTTTTTTCACCCTGACTCCCGGTGCATATTATGACTAAATTTTCTCTAGGTATGTACGAAGCTTCATCTTCACTGATAAAAATTTCATCATCGGCAACATAGCCACATTTTCTTGCTACTTCGATATTTTTTTTCATACTCCTTCCAACAAGAGCGACCTTTCTTTTGTTTTTCTTAGCTGCTTGAATAATATTTTTCATTCTCGCAATATTTGAAGAAAAACAAGTCACAACAATTCTATTAGAAAACCTTGAAAAAATATTTATCAATTCATCTCTAACATCACTTTCAGATTCTGATTTGCCAGGCACATTTGCATTAGTAGAATCACCTATTAAGGCAAGCAAACCATCATTTCCTAATTTTTCAAATTTTTCCTTTGAAAATGAATCCCCTAAAGTAGGTGAATGATCTATTTTCCAATCAGCAGTATGAAGTAATGAACCATATACTGTTTTAATTACTATTGCACTTGGTTCAGGAATTGAATGTGTAGTGGGAATAAAACTTATATCAAAATTATTGAGTATTAATTTCTTGTCTAGATTGATTTCTTCTAAAGTAAATCCATCTACTTTATTAAACTCTTTTAATCTATTTTCGATAAGAAATTTTGTAAATTTACTTGCATATACAGGACATTTGATTTTATTTGCTAAAAATGCGACAGCTCCTGCATGATCTTCATGACCATGACTAATAATAATAGCTTCAAGATTATCTTCTAGACTTTCAATATGATCTATTTTTGGTAATAATAAATCTACACCCGGAAACTTGTCATCTGCAAATGATAAGCCTAAGTCTATCATTATCCATTTGCCATCACATCCATAAAGATAACAATTTGCACCT
This sequence comes from uncultured Alphaproteobacteria bacterium, assembly GCA_902628645.1. Lineage (GTDB taxonomy): Bacteria > Pseudomonadota > Alphaproteobacteria > HIMB59 > CACPNW01. The sequence goes on from CACONS010000008.1 coordinate 7,956, forward strand.
ATTTCCCCAATACCACCAAGTGATAAAAAATGTAGTCCTTCATCAAAGTTGTTTAATTGTAAATTATTAGTCATAAAAATGTTTGTTACCTATCTCTCTTATGCCTTCTAATGTTAAATATTCCTTATATATAGGTTGATAAATAATTTTATCTCTAAATATTTTTCCTAGACCACCTGTAATATAAACTTTAGGTGTGAAATTATTCTCCTTAATAATTTGTTTTAATATACCATTAACTGCATGCAAATAACCAAAATAGAAACCTGATTGGATAGAAGCAGATGTATTATTATTAACAATTTGATCTGATTTTGATATTTTTGAAAATTTTATTAATTCAGCATTTTTTAAAAGTGTATCCATTGAAAGATTTATACCTGGAAAAATTAATCCACCTGAATATTGATTATTTTTTATGACATCGAACGTAGTGGCTGTACCAAAGTCAATAATTATACAGTTTTTGATTTTCCTACTATATGCATAAGCATAGTTTGCTACTCTATCACACCCAATTTGATTTAAATTGTAATTAATATTATCTCTAAATGAAATTTTTTTTGGATTTATTACATAAAATTTGAATTTATTTTTTTGAAAAGTATTTTTAAAAATTAAATTTAAAGAAGGTACAACAGAAGACAAGATACAAGTTCTATCTTTCAAATTATTAATCAACTTTTTATTAGATTTAAAAAATTTATTTATTTCTTTTTGTGCTATATTAGTTTTTTTTTCTGTATTTAATCTAATAATTTTATTAAATTTATTTTTTGTGCAAAAACCTATAACAATGTTACTATTACCTACATCAATAACAATCATCAAATTATTCTAGCGTTATAGATATTTTCAAAATTAACATTATTTTTTAGAATAATTGAACCATCTGAGTTAAGATTATGAAATATTCCTTGCTTTATATTATGTTCATCAATTTTTAAATTAATACTGCCTCCTAAATATAATAATCTACTTTTATATTGAGTCATAATTTTTTCATTATTATTTTGTAATTGATTAAAGTTACTAAAATACTCTTCCATAATTTGATATACAAAATTAAAATTATCAATTTCTTTGTTATATTTATTAATATTAGTTGTCGGGTAATTTTCTATTTTTGGAGAAGACACTATGTTTACTCCAAAGCCAGTATTGATATATTTATCATTATTGATTTTAAATATTTCAGAAATAATTCCAGAAATTTTTTCTTTATTGATTAAAATGTCATTTGGCCATTTTATTTGAGTTTTAATATTACAAATATTTTCAATAACATTACAGATCATATTAGTTATAAAAGCATTATTTAAAAAATGTTTTTCTATTGGCAAAATATTTTTTGATAAAATAGAAATATAGACATTATTTTTAGGACTTTCCCAAATTGTTCCTCTTCTTCCAAATCCTTTTTTTTGCTCATTTGCCATCACACATATATTCCTATTTACACTAAGCTTTTTAATCTCTGACATTGTTGAGTCTACAGATTCCATAAAATAGAAATCAAAATTATTTTTATCTAACAAATATTTAATTTTACCTAGTGACATTAATTAAATGGTCAAACTTGCTGATATATTGATAAGTAAAGATGGATACAATATAAAACAAATAATAATAAATAATGAGAGTGATAATATCACTTTTGATTGAAAAGAAATTTTAAAAATTAATTGCTCTTCATTATTTTTATTATCAAAATACATAATTTTTATAATTCTAAGATAGTAATAAGCTGAAATAACACTTGCTAATACACCAAGAATAGAAAGAACATACAGTTCATTTTCAATTGCAGCGATGAATACATAAAATTTTCCAAAAAATCCAATAAAAGGTGGGATACCTGCCATTGATAACATTATTATAGAGATAGACAGACTAACTATTGGATTGCTTTTGCTTAAACCTTTTAGATCACTAATATTTACAAGATATTCATTTTTTACTTTTATTGATAATAAAATTGCAAAGATGGCAATATTCATTACCATATAAGAGAACATATAAATTGAAGAAGCTTTAACACCATCATCATTTGCAGCTACAAGAGCAATTAAAATATAACCTATATGACCAATCGAACTGTATGCTAGAAGTCGTTTAATATTTGATTGTGCTATAGCTGCTATTGCACCTAAAAACATAGATGCTACCGATAAAAATATAACAATCTGACTCCATTCTAAATAAAAATTTTCAAAAGGAACTAAACAGAAGCGATATATTAATGCAACTGCTGCAATCTTAGGAACTATAGCAAAAAAAGCAGTAATTGAGTTTGGTGCTCCTTCATAAACATCAGGTGTCCACATATGAAATGGAACTGCTGAGACCTTAAAAGCCAAACCCACCATAACAAATACCAAGCCAAATATTAAGCCAAGGTTTAAATTTTCATATCTCAACAAATAAAAATTTATTTCATCAAAATTCATTGAACCAGTAAATCCATAGATTAAAGAAAATCCATATAATAGGATGCCAGATGATAAAGCCCCCAAAATAAAGTACTTAACTCCTGACTCAGCTGAAGAAAGAGAATCTCGTTTTATTGCAGCTGCAACGTAAAGTGAGAGGCTTTGTAGCTCTATAGCTAAATACATAGACATAAGGTTATTTGCAGAAATCATTAACATCATTCCCAAAGTAGAAAATAGAAGCAATATTGGAATTTCAAAATTTATAAGCTTTATTCCTAAAAAATAATCTTTAGAGATAATTATGCTTGCAGCAGATCCGACAAGTACCAAAATTTTAAAAAAATTTATAAAGGAAGATTTGGAAAATAACATATCGTAATTAGCAAAATTTGATCCTATATTAAAATAAATTAATACTGTCGTTGATAGTAAAATTAAAAATGCAAAGTTGCAGGTTTGTCTAAAAGAATTTTTATTTGTATATAGTCCAAAAAGTAAACATATAAATGAAGTTGAGGCTAAGAAGATTTCGGGAATAAAAATAATATTAATTATGCTATTTAGCATTTGCTACCTCATAATTTGAGATTACAACCTCAAGAGATAGTCTCATCGGATCTAAAAATATATTTGGAAATATACCTAAAATTATAACTGAAATTGCAAGAGGAATTAGAATTATTTTTTCTCTAAAATTTATATCTAAAATATCTGCAAGTTTGTCATTAGTTATAGTGCCAAAAATTATTCTTTTATAAAGATATAGCATATACACAGCAGATAATATGATTCCAAATGCTGCTCCAACAACAACATAACTTGAAAATTTAAATGCGCCAACAATGACTAAAAATTCTCCAACAAAACCACTTGTGCCAGGTAATCCAACTGATCCAAGCATAAAAATCATAAATACTGTTGCATAAAGTGGCATTCTTTGAACTAATCCACCATAGAACTCTATTTCTCTAGTATGCATCCGATCATAAATTACACCAACACATAAAAATAGAGCTGCAGAAACTAAACCATGACTTATCATCTGCATCATTGCTCCTTCTAGACCTTGTTGATTGACTAAAAAAATTCCAATAGTAACAATTCCCATGTGGGCAACAGATGAGTAAGCTATAAGTTTTTTAATATCAGTCTGCGCAAGCGCTACCAAGGATGTATAAATTACCGCAATAATGCTTAATGTCATTATAAGAGGTATAAATAACTCTGTTGCCTCAGGTAACATTCCAACAGAGAAACGTATAAAACCATAACCTCCCATTTTTAAAAGTACACCAGCTAATATAACAGACCCTGCTGTAGGTGCTTGCACGTGTGCATCAGGAAGCCATGTATGAAAAGGCCACATAGGAATTTTAACAGCAAAAGATGCGAAAAAAGCAAGCCATAAAAATATTTGCGTATTAAATGCGAAATAATTTCCCTGAAGAAACTCAATACTCATCGAACTAGTATTTCTGTACATCACTATGATTGCAATTAACATTAATACGGAACCTAAAAGTGTATAAAGAAAAAATTTAAAAGATGCGTATATTCTTCTGCTTCCACCCCATATTCCAATGATTAGATACATAGGAATTAAAACTGCTTCAAAAAAAATATAAAATAATAATATATCTATAGAAGCAAACATACCAATCATTACAGTTTCTAAAAATAAGAATGCAAGCATGTACTCCTTGACTCTTTTTTTAACATTATTCCAACTAGCAAGTATACATATAGGTGTTAAAAATGTACTCAATAAGATCATAAATAGAGAAATACCATCAACACCAATATGATAATAAAAATTGAAATCATTAAACCATCTGAATTTTTCAATGTACTGGTATGAAGGATTTAAATAATCAAATTGAAGCCATAAAATTAAACTTAATATAAAAGTTCCCACTGATGTTAAAAGTGCTGACCATTTTATGTTATTTGAAGATATTTCATCCTCTTTAATAAAAAGAATAATTAAACCACCAATTAAAGGTAGAAAAATTATTACAGATAGTAAAGGCCAATCAACCATTTAGTAATATAAAAACCAAGTTAAAATTATTACTAAGCCGCCTAGCATGGCAAAAGCATAATGAAATAAATATCCCGACTGAAACATACTGATGTAGTTGGATGATTTTGCAACTAGCCAAGAAATGCCATTTGGCCCAAAACCATCTATAGTTTTTTCATCTCCTTTTTTCCAAAAAAAATTAGCTAATCTAAAAAAAGTTAAAACAAAAACTTTGTGATATAATTCATCTACATACCATTTATTTTTTGAAAGAGAATACAATGGATCCAGATTATATGAGAGATTTTTTGCTCTATTTAAATTGTTAGCGTATATTAATACACAAACCAATATACCAATAGCAACTGCAGATTTTGAAATTAGAGATTGAGTCAATGGAAGGTATTTATGAGAACCTTTAGATAATATAATTGCGCCATCCCAAAATTCTTTTTTATAATAACCAATGAAATAATCTGCAAAAAATACTCCAGAGAATATTGATCCAATTGCAAGAATTAATAGTGGAATTGTCATAACATATGGGGACTCATGAGCATGCTCATATATTTTAATTTCAGATCTACTATCACCGTGAAAAGTTAAAAATAATAATCTCCAAGAATAGAATGCCGTTAAGAGAGCAGTCAAAATTCCTACCACATACGCAAAATAAGCTATGCTATTTGAATTATAATATGCATTCTCTAAAATACTTTCTTTTGAATAATACCCAGATAAATACGGAAAACCAATAATTGCAAGTGACCCAATCCACATCATTGTTGCGGTAAAAGGAATTTTTTTAAAAAGTGCACCCATCTTTCGCATATCTTGTTCGTGGTGCATTGCGTGAATTACTGAACCTGCTGAAAGAAACAACAAAGCTTTAAAAAAAGCATGAGTTGTTAAATGGAAAATTGATGCATTATATGCGCCAACACCAGCAGCAAAAAACATATACCCTAACTGACTACATGTTGAATAAGCAATGACTCTTTTAATATCATTTTGAGTTAAAGCAATTGAGGCAGCAAAAATTGCTGTAGCAGCACCAACAAATGTAATGAATAGATTAGTGAAAGTTGCATATTCATATAAAGGGCTCATTCTAGCGACTAAGAAAACACCAGCTGTTACCATTGTAGCTGCATGAATTAATGCTGAAACTGGAGTTGGCCCTTCCATTGCATCAGGAAGCCATGTATGTAAACCTAATTGAGCAGATTTACCCATTGCTCCAATAAATAAAAGAAAACATAAAAGATCTAAAGTAGGAAAACTTAATGAGAGAAATTGTATTTGATGATCTTTAAATAGATCTACCTGTTCAAAAATATTATCAAAACTAATTGTTCCAAAAATAAAAAAAATACCTGCTATTCCTATTGCATAACCAAAATCGCCAACCCTGTTTACAACAAATGCTTTAATAGCAGCTTTATTAGCAGAATCTTTATGATGCCAGAAACCAATTAGTAAATACGATGCAAGTCCGACACCTTCCCAGCCAAAAAACATTTGTAAAAGGTTGTTACTTGAAACTAAAGCTAGCATAAAAAAAGTAAATAAACTGAGATAACCCATAAATCTTACTTTAGACGGATCTTCACTCATATATCCTATGGAATAGAGGTGAACACATGCTGACACAGTTGTTACTACTATAAACATAATTGCTGTGAGTGTGTCTAATCTTATGGACCAATCAACAATAAAATTGCCAGAAGTTATCCAATTCAGAATGAAAATTATTTCCGTATCTTTAGTGCCTAAAAACTGAACAAAAATAATCCAAGAAAAAATTGCACATAAAATAAGTATTGCAGTAGTTAGAATTTGGTAAACTCTGTAAGTAAATTTATTTCCTATCAAAAAACAAAAAATAAAACTTAAAAGTGGTAAAAAAATTATAGAAATTGCCATTTATTAGCCTTTAAGTTTATTAATTTTATTAACTTCTATAGATCCTAAATTTCTAAAAAATACCACAAGAATTGCAAGCCCAATAGCAGCCTCTGCAGCCGCCACAGTTAATGTTAGCATAGCAAAAATTTGCCCGGAAATATCGTTTATAAAAGCTGAAAAAGCAATAAAATTTATATTTACAGAAAGTAATATCAGTTCAATGGACATTAGAATTATTATTAAATTTTTTTTATTTAAAAATATGCCTAAAACTCCAAGAGTAAATATAATTGCTCCAAGAAATAAATAATGTTCTAAATTAATCATCTACTCTATTCCTTCACCTAACTTAGCCCGTTTTTTTTCAATGGCATTTGATGCTTCTAAAGTATTTTGGGTAACTATACTTTGCCTCTTAACTCCACCTTTATCTCTTAATGTAAGTGTTATTGAACCAATCATTGCTACTAATAAGATTAAACCGCAAATTTGAAAAAGATAAAAATAATCAGTGTAAAGTATTTGGCCAATCATTTTTGTATTTTCTATTTCGTTTATAACTGGCTCAAGAGGAATTTGATTATTATAAATATTCGTAGATCTATCAGTTAGGTAAAGAATGCCAAGTTCAAATACTAAAACAATTCCAAGCAATGCTCCAAATGGAAGATATTGTAAAAAACCCTCTCTTAATTTTACGAAGTTTATATCTAACATCATAACTACAAAAAGAAAAAGTACTGCCACAGCTCCTACATAAACAACAACGAGTATCATTGCTAAAAACTCAGCTCCTAGTAAAACAAATAAACCAGATGCATTTACAAAACTTAAAATTAAAAATAAAACAGAGTGAACAGGGTTTTTGGCACTTATAACCATTAATGCTGATAAAACTGCTACTGAAGAAAATAAATAAAAGGTAAGAGAATAAATTACCATCCTTATCTATAATCTCTATCAAGATGAATATTTTGAGATATCTCTTGTTCCCATCTATCACCGTTTTCAAGTAATTTATCTTTATTGTAAATTAATTCTTCCCTAGTTTCAGTTGCAAATTCAAAATTTGGTCCTTCAACTATAGCATCAACTGGACATGATTCTTGACACAAACCACAATAAATACACTTTGTCATATCTATATCATATCTGGTCGTTCTTCTGCTTCCATCTTCTCTTGGTTCAGCCTCAATTGTAATTGCTTGAGCGGGACACACCGCTTCACAAAGCTTACAAGCGATACATCTCTCTTCTCCACTTGGATATCTTCTTAAAGCATGCTCTCCTCTAAATCGTGGACTCAAAGGTCCTTTTTCGTGAGGATAATTAATTGTTACTTTAGATTTAAAAATATACTTAAATGTTAAAAATAAACCTTGAATGAGTTCGAACAAAGAAAAAGATTTAATAATTTTATACATACTAATTAGGCAACATATCAAAGAAAACTAAAAATCCTGAAGTCAATACAACCCAGAATAATGATAAAGGAAGAAAAACTTTCCATCCCAATCTCATCAATTGATCATATCTATATCTAGGAAAAGTACCTCGAACCCATATAAATAAAAAAAGTATAAACATTATTTTTATAGTAAACCAAATTACCCCTGGAATAGCGTTTAGTGGATAAACATCAAATGGTGGCAACCATCCTCCTAAAAAAAGTATGACGGTCATTGATGACATTAAAATCATACTTGCATACTCTCCTAAAAAGAAAAGTACAAACGAAGCAGATGAATACTCTGTAAAAAAACCAGCAACAAGTGTTGACTCATCTTCAGGAAGATCAAATGGTAATCGATTAGTTTCAGCTAAAGCAGAAATGAAAAAAATTATAAACATTGGTAGTAAAGGTATTGCAAACCAAACTGTTTGCTGAGCTAAAACTATTTTAGATAAATTTAATGAACCTACACAAAGAAGTACTGTAATAATTACAAAACCAATTGATACTTCGTACGAAACCATCTGAGCTGCAGATCTTAAGGCTCCTAAAAATGGATATTGAGAATTACTTGCCCAACCAGCCATTATTATTCCATAAACACCTAACGAGGAAACAGCAAAAAGATACATTATGCCGACATTTATATCAGAGACAACCCAACCTTGAGCAAAAGGAATGACTGCCCAACCTGCTAGACTTAATACCATTGTAATAATTGGCGCTAAAATAAAGACAATTTTATTTGATCCACTTGGGATTATATTTTCTTTTGTAATTAATTTCAAAGCATCTGCAAAACTTTGTAAGATACCAAATGGTCCAACAATATTTGGACCTCTTCTTAATTGAATAAGTGCTAAAACTTTTCTTTCAGCATATACTAAAAAAGCAACAGATATCAAAACTGGCACGATAACAGCAAGAATTTGAGCAATAATTATTAAACCAGGTATTATTAAATTTGATAAACTATTCATTTATGCGGCCTTATTTAATATATCTTTTGTACATAGTGCCATTGTTTCTGAAGATCTTGAAATTGAGTCATTCATATAAAAATTATGAATGTTATAATTTATTTTAATGTCATTAATCTTATTTTTTTTTGCAAACGAAATTTTATTATTAGTAATGATATCATTTAATACAGCAAATTGATTGAAATTTTTAATTAGATCAGATCTTAATTCAGCCAAATTGTTAAAATAAATTTTCTTTTTAAACAAATCACTCAAAACTCTAAAAATTTTCCACTCTTCTTTTGCTATACCTAATGGTGAATGACATCTATTTGTTTGAATGACTCTTCCCTCTATATTCATATAAGTTGAACTTTTTTCTGTGTATGCTGGAGTTGGAAGTATTATATCAGCGAATGAAGCGGCTATATCTCCATGATGACCTAAATAAACAACAAAAGAATTTTTTAAAGTAGAAATATCTATTTCATCTAATCCCATTAAAAATACAACTGGTTTTGTGCTATTAATATGTTTTTTTAAAGAAGTGCTATAATCATTATCAAATTTTTTATTATAAAATTCTATTTCCAAAGCTCCAACTCTAGAAATGTCTTGATGTAGAATATTTAACGGATTTATTTTTGGATTTTTTTGAATTTTTTTTGCAAGAAATCCAACTGTTTCTAAAATTTTTTTTCCAAAGTTATTATTTATGGCAGAAGTACCAATAATTATTAATGGGTTTTTTGCATTTTTTAATATTTTATTAAATTCTGATTTATTATTATTTAGATTATTTAAATAATCTAAAGAATTTGATAAATGTACATAATCATATGTAAGATCTAACTTAGGTCCAATTAAACCAATCTTACAATTGTTCTCTATATAAGCTTTTCTGATCCTAGCATTCAATACAGCAGCTTCCCACCTTGGGTTTGATCCAATTAAAAGTATAGCATCTGATTTTTCAATCTCCTGTATGGTTGAATTAAATTTATAACTTGAATTAAAAGATTCAATAAATTGAGCATTGTCAAATCTACAATCGTAATTCCTTGATTTTAATGATTCACTAAATTTTTTTGACGCAAAAAGAGTCTCAATGTCTGTAAACTTACCTGATAAGAAAACAGTATTTTTTTCACCTCTTTTTATTATTTCACTTTTAATTTTTGTAAATGCATCATCCCAAGAAGATTTTTGCAGTTTTTTATCTAATTTTAAATAAACACTATCCAGTCTTTGGCTTGACAAACCATCAATTGCAAATCGGGATTTGTCACTGATCCATTCTTCATTAGTTTCTTCATTAATTCTAGGTAAGGCTCTTAATACCTTTTTACCTCTTGTATCAATTCTTATACTTGAACCTATTCCATCAAAAACATCGAAGGTCTCAGTTTTTGTTAATTCCCATGGCCTTGATTTAAATGCATAAGGCTTACTAGTAAGTGCTCCTACTGGACATAAATCTATAACATTTCCAGAGAGTTCTGATTCTATAGTTTTTTCAAGATATGTAGTAATTTCAGCATTTTCTCCTCTACCTAATAAACCTATGTCATCAACTCCAGCAACTTCCGTAGAAAATCTTACACATCTTGTACAATGAATACATCTTGTCATAATTGTTTTAACGAGTGGTCCCATATTTTTATTTTGAACTGCTCTTTTATTTTCTTCATATCTAGTTTTATCAAAACCATAATACATTGCTTGATCTTGAAGATCGCATTCACCCCCTTGATCACAAATCGGACAATCTAATGGATGATTAATAAGAAGAAACTCCATTACACCTTTACGAGCTTTTTTTACTGTTTCGGTATTAGTTTTAATAACCATACCATCAGCAGCAGGCATAGCGCATGATGCAATAGGTTTTGGAGCTTTTTCCATCTCTACCAAACACATTCTGCAGTTTCCTGCTATTGAAAGTTTTTCATGATAACAAAATCTAGGAATTTCAGTTCCCGCTTGCTCACAAGCTTGCATAACAGTCATGCCATTTTCAAAATTATATTCTTTGCTATCAATTGTTATTTTTGGCATTATGCTACTCGTCTATTTCTTTCTTCAATTCTTTTTTCAATTTCAGGTCTAAAATGTCTAAACAAACCTTGAATAGGCCACGCTGCTGCATCACCTAATGCGCATATGGTATGTCCTTCAATTTGTTTTGTTACATCAAGTAATTTGTCAATGTCTTTATTCAAAACTTCTCCATAGATCATTTTTTCCATCATTCTATACATCCAACCAGTCCCTTCTCTGCAAGGTGTGCATTGACCACAACTTTCATGTTTATAGAAATGTGATAACCTTGCAATTGCTTCAACAATATCAGTTGACTTATTCATGACAATTACTGCTGCAGTACCAAGACCACTTTTAACTTCTTTAAGGCTATCAAAATCCATTTTTACTGTGTCACAAATGGATTTGGGAAGAAGTGGCACACTTGCGCCACCAGGAATGATTGCTAAAAGATTATCCCATCCTCCTATAACTCCACCAGCATGGTTTTCAATAAGCTCTTTCAAAGGTATGCCCATTTCTTCTTCAACATTACAAGGATTGTTTACATGTCCAGAAATACTAAATATTTTTGTTCCCGTATTGTTAGGACTACCTAGACTTGCAAACCAATCACCACCTCTTCTTAAGATAGTAGGTGATACTGCAATAGTTTCAACATTAGTTACAGTTGTTGGGCAGCCATACAAACCTGCTCCAGCAGGAAAAGGTGGTTTTAAACGTGGCTGACCCTTCTTTCCCTCTAAACTTTCAAGTAAGGCTGTTTCTTCTCCACAAATATAAGCTCCAGCCCCCCTATGTAAAAAAATATCAAAGTCCCATCCTGAACCGCAAGCATTTTTTCCAATTAATTTGTTTTCATAAGCCTCATCAATTGCTTTTTGTAAATTTGATGACTCTGAATAATATTCACCCCTTATATATATGTAGCAAGTATGTGCGTGCATTGCAAATCCTGCAACTAAACAACCCTCCAATAGTAAGTGAGGATCATTTCTTAAAATTTCTCTATCTTTGCAAGTTCCTGGTTCAGACTCATCTGCATTAACAACTAAATAATGTTCTTTACCTGAATCCTTTGGCATAAATGACCATTTAAGTCCCGCAGGAAATCCTGCACCTCCACGTCCTCTCAGCTGACTTTTTTTCATTTCATCAACTATTTTATCACTTCCTAGTTTTATTAAATCTTTAGTATTAGACCATATTCCCCTTTTTAAAGCTCCTTTAAGTTTCCAATCATCAAATCCGTAGAGATTTTTAAATATTTTATCTTTTTGTTTGAGCATCAAAATTCTCTTTCTGGTTGAGATGATTTTCTTCCAATTTGAGAACCTATTTTTATTGGTTTATTATTTTTTAAGTCATTTAAAAGTTGTCTAAAATTTTCTTCATCTAAATCTTCATAATATTCATCATTAATTTGTATCATAGGTGCATTGCAACATGCTCCTAAACATTCTACTTCCACAACTGTAAATTTTTTATCATCGCTAGTTTCTCCAATATGAGTATTACAAACTTCTTGAGCAACTTTTGAAAGCTTATCACTTCCTCTTAACCAACATGGTGTAGTTCTGCATATTTGAACAAAATTCTTTCCAATTGGCTCAAGATTAAACATAGAATAAAATGTAGCTACCTCTAAAACCCTAATATAAGACATGCTTAAGGTCTCAGCTACTTTCTCCATTGAATTTTTACTTAACCAACCTTTGTTTTGTCTCTGAGCCAAATCCAAGAGCGGTATTACTGCACTTTGAATTTTATTCGACGGATATTTTTTTAATATATTTGATATTTTTTTAAAATTATCATTTGACCACTCAAAATTATCATTAATTTTTTTATAAACTTTGTTATTTGTTCCAGGATGATGCATTATCTATCAATCTCTCCAAAAACAATATCAAGGCTGCCCAATATAGCAGCAATATCAGCCATTAAATGACCTTTTGATAAATTATCTAAAATTTGAAGGTGAGCAAATCCAGGGGCTCTTATTTTACACCTATAAGGTTTACTTGAACCATCAGAAACAAGAAAAACACCAAACTCACCTTTTGGTGCTTCAACAGCTGTATAAGTTTGCCCTTGTGGCACCCTATACCCCTCAGTAAACAATTTAAAATGGTGAATTAATGCTTCCATAGATTTTTTCATTTGATTTCTTTTTGGAGGTGTAATTTTATTGTCTTCTACTGAAATTGCTCCAGGTTTAATTTTATTAAGGCATTGATTAATTATTGAAATACTTTGTCTCATTTCCTCAATCCTAACTAAATATCTATCAAAACAATCTCCTTTTTTACCAACTGGGATATCAAATTCAACTTGATCATATGCATCATAAGGTTGCGATCTTCTTAAATCCCAAGCAACGCCAGTGCTTCTTAGAACAGGTCCAGAGCACCCCCATTCAATAGCATCTTTTTTTGAAATGATGCCTATATCAACTGATCTTTGTCTCAAAATTCTATTATTCGTGAGTAATTCTTCTAAGTCATCAATAAATTTTGGAAGTGTCTTAAAGTGCTGAAATAATTTTTCTTCCATTCCTTCTGGCATATCCTGATGAACTCCTCCTGGTCTAAAATAGGCTGCATGAAACCTAGCGCCAGACACAGCTTCATGAAACTCTAGGAGTTTTTCTCTTTCTTCAAAACACCAAAGGAACGGAGTTACTGCTCCAATATCAGCGGCATATGCAGGGATATTAAGAAGGTGATTTAAGATTCTTGTAACTTCTGCAAAAATTACTCTTATAAATTTTGCTCTAAGCGGTACTTCAATATTCAAGAGATTCTCAGTTGCAAGAGCAAAAGCATGCTCTTGGCACATTGGAGAAACATAATCTAGTCTGTCAAAATAAGGTACGGCCTGTAGATATGTTTTATATTCAATTAATTTTTCAGTACCTCTATGAAGTAAGCCAATATGAGGCTCAGCTCTTTTAACAACCTCTCCTTCTAATTCTACAACTAATCTTAAAACACCATGAGCTGCAGGATGCTGCGGTCCAAAATTTATAGTTGTTGTATTTAATTCAACTTCTTTCATATTAATCTTTTTTAATTTCAGATTTCTCATCACCAATTAGGCTATTATTCATACCTTCCCAAGGTGACTCACTATCAAAATCTCTAAATTCTTGAGAGAGTTTTACTGGTTCATAGATAACTTTTTTTTCAAGATCATCATATCTAACTTCTGTATGACCTGTTAGAGGAAAATCTTTTCTTAAAGGATGACCTTCGAAATTGTAATCAGTCATAATTCTTCTTAGGTCTGGATGATTTGAAAACTCAATTCCAAAGAGGTCGTAACACTCTCTTTCATACCAATCTGCAGCCTTGTGAACTGAAGTTATAGTTTCTATTGAGTCATTTTCTTTTAGAGATGTTTTTAGAATTAGTTTTTTATTTTTTTTCAAACTTTGTATAATATATATTAAATCAAATCTACTTTCTCTTGATGGATTATCTACTGCAGTTATATCCAATAGCTGATTAAATAAAAAATTATTATCTTCTTTCAGTTTTTTTAAAATAGAAAGAATATTATTTTTATTACAAACTACTTCTATTAAATTGCTATGTTCTTCAATATTTATAATGTTTTTATTTTTCTTAAGCTTTACTAACATTTGAATTATCTTTTAAATTTATTTTCTCTTCTAATTTTTTTTTGTAATTGAAGAATTCCGTAAACTAGTGCTTCTGCGGTTGGAGGACATCCTGGAACATAAACATCGACAGGAACTATTCTATCACACCCTCTTACTACTGAATATGAATAGTGATAATATCCACCTCCATTTGCACATGAACCCATTGATATAACCCATCTTGGCTCAGGCATCTGATCATAAACTTTTCTCAAAGCGGGTGCCATTTTATTTGTTAATGTTCCAGCAACAATCATAACATCTGATTGCCTTGGACTGCCTCTCGGTATTACGCCATACCTATCTAGGTCATATCTTGCCATATAAGAATGAATCATTTCAACTCCACAGCATGCTAATCCAAAAGTCATGGGCCATAATGATCCAGTTCTTGCCCAAGTTAAAATTTTATCATAACTTGCAACAAGAAAACCTTTGGAAGATAACTCTGAGTTAAGAGTTTCATCAACCATTTTTTTTGCTTGATCTACTCCCATTCTAACGCACCCTTTTTCCATTCATAAATAAAACCTATAGTAAGAACAGAAAGGAATATCATCATTGACCAAAATCCAAATAAACCAATTTTTCCAAGTGTGATTGCCCAAGGAAATAGAAAAGCTACTTCTAAGTCAAATATAATAAATAAAATTGCAACAAGATAAAATCTAACATCAAACCTACCTCTTGCATCATCAAAAGCTTCAAAACCACACTCATATGCTGACAATTTTTCTGCGTCAGGATTTGAATCACCTACAACGAA
Organism: uncultured Alphaproteobacteria bacterium; assembly: GCA_902628645.1. Taxonomy (GTDB): domain Bacteria; phylum Pseudomonadota; class Alphaproteobacteria; order HIMB59; genus CACPNW01. Next base: position 23,213 of record CACONS010000008.1, read on the forward strand.
TGAAAGGACAGTCATGCCTATTGCCAAACCTAAAGCGATAAAGATAAAAATCAAAATAGGTAGGTACTCAAAAAGAAAATCAGCCACTATAATCTCACAGTTAAATTAGTAATGTATTTAACGAAATATTCAATAATAACAACGTATGTAGTTGCGACTTTAATACACAAAAAAACACTGAAAAAAGTGGCGCGAGAGACGGGATTCGAACCCGCGGCCTCTGCCGTGACAGGGCAGCGTTCTAACCAGCTGAACTACTCCCGCGCATGGTGGGTGTTGAGAGACTTGAACTCCCGACCCTCTCGGTGTAAACGAGATGCTCTACCAACTGAGCTAAACACCCAAATAAATTCGGCTGTTAAATTTATTTAACAGCCGGTGCAAGAAAAAAAGATAATTAATTGTTTACTGAGTCTTTTAGAGCTTTTCCTACAGTAAATTTAGGTCTTTTAGATGCTGGTATTTGAATTGACTCACCTGTTCTAGGATTTCTACCAGTAGTTGCTTTTCTATGGCTTACGCTAAAATTACCAAACCCAACAATACTAACCTTTTCATCTCTTTTTAGAGAATTAGTTATTGCATCTAAAAAGCTTTCAATTGCTCTAGTTGCGTCAGATTTAGATAGTCCTGCGGAAGATGCTACAGATGCGATAAGATCATTTTTATTCACTTTTAATCTCCTTTAATAAATTTATTACACTTTTTGTTTGTTTTTTAAACAAGTCAACAATATTATAAAAAATTTCCCAGAAATAAGGGGATTTAGTTAAAAAATGGCGAAATTCAGTTATTTATAAAGATATGATATTAATGAGTGCTTGTTGTATTTTGATTATTTTTTATATGAGATTCGGTCAAATTTAGGGGAATTATAGGTTTTGTTAGTGTGTGCTCTAGAATAGAAAAGGCTTCTGATACAGCTATAATTTTAATACCTTTAATAACCTCTTTATCAAACTCTGACACTTCTCTTAAATTCTCTTGAGGTATAAGGACTTTTTTTATTCCAGCTCTACTAGCAGCATATATTTTTTCCTTTAAGCCTCCTATAGGTAGAACTCTTCCTCTAAGTGTAATTTCTCCAGTCATTGCAACATCTTTTTTAACTTTATTATTAGTTAATGAAGAGACTAAAGAGTTGAATATTGCAATACCTGCGCTTGGGCCATCTTTTGGAGTTGCTCCTTCAGGAACATGAATATGGATATCGTAATTTTCAAAATCCTTAGGATTAATACCAAGGCTAATAGATTTCGATTTTACATATGAAGTTGCTGCCTGAATTGACTCTCTCATGACCTCACCTAATTTACCAGTTATAGTAAGCTTGCCCTTACCAACTGATAGGATAACCTCAACAGATAAAATTTCTCCTCCAACTTCAGTCCAAGCTAAACCATTAGTAACACCAACTAAATTCTTTTTTTCAATTTCACTTGTTCTAAACTTAGCAATACCTAAAAGATCTTGAAGAGATCTATCATTAAGAATAACTTTTTTTAACCTTGTAGTTTCTAATTTCTTTACTGTTTTTCTACAAACTTTTGAAATTTCTTTTTCTAGGTTTCTTACCCCAGCTTCTTTAGTATAATTTCTTATAATTGAATTTAAGACTTTAGAGTTAAATGAAATCTCAGATTTTTTAATTCCATGATTTTTAATTTGTTTTGGAACTAAATATCTTTTTGCAATTTGATTTTTTTCTTTTTCAGTATAGCCAGGAATTCTTATAACTTCCATTCTATCAAGAAGGGCTGGAGGTATGTTTAAGGTATTAGCTGTACACACAAACATAACATCCGAAAGATCGTAATCTAATTCTAAATAGTGGTCGTTAAATTTACTATTTTGTTCAGGATCAAGAACTTCTAAGAGTGCTGAAGATGGGTCGCCACGCCAATCCGATCCAAGCTTATCAATTTCATCTAATAATATTAACGGATTTGATGATTTAGATTTTTTCATAGCTTGAATAAATCTACCTGGCATTGATCCAATATATGTTTTTCTATGACCTCTTATTTCAGCTTCATCCCTAACGCCACCTAATGACATTCTCACGAAACTTCTTCCTGTAGAATTTGCAATTGATTTACCCAAAGATGTTTTACCAACTCCAGGAGGCCCTACAAGACAAAGTATTGGGCCTTTAAGTTTATTGGTTCTTTTTTGAACAGCTAAATATTCTAGAATTCTTTCTTTAACTTTATCTAAGCCATAATGATCATTTTCTAAGATAGTTGAAGCTTTATTAATATTTTGAGAGATTTGATCTGGATTGTTCCACGGTATCGACGTAACCCAATCTAAATAATTTCTAATTACTGTAGCTTCTGCTGACATAGGACTCATATTTTTAAGTTTTTTAATTTCAGAGGTGCACTTTTCTTTGGCTTCTTTTGAAAGATTATATTGGTTGAGTTTATTTTCTAATTCAGCAATTTCATCTAAATCATCATTTTCGCCTAATTCTTTTTGAATAGCTTTCATTTGTTCATTTAGGTAATATTCTTTTTGTGTTTTCTCCATTTGTCTTTTAACACGCCCTTTGATTTTTTTTTCTACTTGAAAAGAGTCAATTTCTGATACCAAATATCCGTAGATTTTATTTAGTCTATCTTCAGTATTAATAATTTCTAATATTTCTTGTTTTTGCGGAATAGAAATGGAGATATTTGAAGCAATTATGTCAACTATCTTATCTGGGTCATTAATCGATTTTACATTGTTAATTATATCTAAAGATACTTTTTTGTTAATTTTCTGAAATTCAGCAAATTGTTCAATAATGAGTTTTTGTAAAGCTTTAATATTTTGATTTTTTTTTGATTTTAGATTAACCTCTTTAATTGATGCGTTTATAAATTCTTTGTTAAAGTTTATTTTTGAAACTTTAGCACGATGCAAACCCTCAACTAAAACTTTTAATGTACCGTCCGGAAGTTTTAGTAATTGTATTACCTTTGCAACTGTACCAAAATTGTAAAGATTATCTTTATTTGGATTATCAATTTTCGAGTTTTTTTGAGAAAGTAAAAAGATTTTTTTATCACCGGTCATTACATAATTCAGAGCATTTACTGATTGTGTTCTTCCAACAAAAAGTGGGGCGACCATATTTGGAAAAACTACTATATCTCTTAAGGGTAGCACGGGAATGGAGTTTTTAGTCATTATTTATAAATGTCCATATATTAATCAAATTCAAGAGTTATTAGACATTAATTTTTGTTTATTTTCTTTATTTGAGTAAATTAATATTGGATCAGAATTTTTAGAAATAACTTCTTTGTTGATTACAACTTTATATAAATCTTTTTGATCAGGTACTTTGTACATAAGATCCATCAATGAATCCTCAATAATTGATCGTAAACCTCTCGCTCCTGTATTTTGTGAAACAGCTAATTTTGCAATTTCTTCAAGTGCATCCTCTTTAATTTCAAGTTTTACACCATCCATTTTCATAAGCGACACAAACTGTTTGACAATTGCATTTTTTGGTTCAGTCATTATTCTAATTAACATGTCTTCATCCAACTCATTTAGTGTTGTTATCACTGGAAGTCTTCCAATAAATTCTGGTATCATCCCAAACTTTAGTAAGTCTTGATTCTCTAAATTTTTAAGAGAATCACCAATGGTTTTTTTTGACTCTAAATCCAATTTGGAATTAAAGCCTATAGCCGTTCCTTTTAGTCTATAATTAATGATCTCCTCTAAACCCGAGAATGCCCCGCCACAGATAAAAAGTATATTTGAGGTATCAACTTGAAGAAACTCTTGCTGAGGGTGTTTTCTTCCTCCTTGTGGTGGAACACTAGCAACGGTGCCTTCCATAATTTTAAGTAATGCCTGTTGTACACCTTCACCAGAAACATCTCTTGTGATTGAAGGATTGTCACTTTTTCTTCCAATTTTGTCAATTTCATCAATATATACAATTCCCTTCTGTGCTCTTTCAACATTATAGTCAGATGCTTGCAATAGCTTAAGAATTATATTTTCTACATCTTCACCTACATATCCAGCCTCAGTTAAACTAGTTGCGTCAGCTACTGTAAAAGGAACATCCAATATTTTTGCTAAAGTTTGTGCTAATAAAGTTTTACCAGTTCCAGTGGGGCCTACTAAAAGAATGTTTGATTTTGAGATCTCAACGCTATCGTTTTCTAAATTAGAGGATAATCTCTTATAATGATTATAAACTGCAACTGAAAGAATTTTTTTTGAAGCTTTTTGGCCTATAACATAATCATTTAAAAACTTATTAATTTCAGAAGGTTTAGGTATTTCTTTTTTAATTTTAAATTTATTATTCTTATTATCTTCTTTTATGATATCCATGCATAGTTCTACGCATTCATCACAAACGAAAACTGTTGGACCGGCTATTAATTTTTTTACTTCTTTTTGATTTTTACCACAGAATGAGCAAAACAATGAATCTTTATCATTTTTTTTAGACATTATTTTCTCCCTTTAACGACTTTATCAATAAGTCCAAATTTGATGGCTTCATCTGCAGAAAAATATTTATCTCTTTCCATTATACTTGATATTTCTGATATTTTTTTTCCAGTATGTTTTGAATAAATTTCATTTAATTTCATCTTGGTTTTTTTTATCTCATTAGTTTGAATCTCTATATCTGTTACTTGACCTTGATATCCACCGCTAGGTTGATGGACCATGATTCTTGAATTAGGTAAAGAAAATCTCATTCCTTTTTCTCCAGCTGTTAATAGAAGTGAGCCAGCAGATGCAGCTTGACCGATACATATCGTCATAATTTTTGAAGAAACATATTGCATTGTATCGTATATAGCTAGGCCGGACCAAACAATGCCTCCAGGTGAATTAATGTAAAATGAAATTTCTTTTTTCGGATTTTCAGATTCTAAAAATAATATTTGTGCACATATTAAACTTGCAATATTATCATCAATTGGACCTGTCAGAAAAATTATTCTTTCTTTTAGTAATCTAGAATAAATATCGTATGATCTTTCACCTCTAGAAGATTGCTCAACAACCATTGGAATAAGATTATTTGTAATATTATCTATAGGGTCTTTCATTTATTTGTATCTTTAATATCAAAAGTTTTAACTTCAAGTTTTTTATATTGATCTTCATTTAATTTTATAACATTTGTTTTCGATTTGGAAATAATTGTTTCAATTACTTTTTGTTCAATTAGGGGAGCTCTTATAGTATCTAATGATGAAGGATTTTTTTCAAAATATTCCATAATTTGCTTTTCCTGACCTGGATATTGACTACTATATTCTAATATTCCTTTATTAATCTCTTCTTCAGAAATAATTATTTTTTCTTCTGAGGCGATATGTTGGATTAATAGACCAAGCTTAACTCTTCTTTCTGATATTTTTTTATATCTTTTTTTAAGATCTTCATCTTTTAGTAGCTTATCATCCTCATCTAAGTTGCCTTCTTTTTTTGCGTGCTCTAAACGATGCCATATTTGATTAAAATCATCTTCCAACACTCCATCAGGTAAATCAAATTTGTAACTGTTATCTAAAAGATCCATTAATTCTTTTTTTTCTATTTGTTTTATTCCTTGTTCATATTGAGTTTTAATATTGCTTACTAAGAAATTTTTAAGATCTTTTTCTTTTTTAAATCCATTTTTATCTAAAAATTCCTTTGTAAGTTCAAATTTAATTTTTTCTTCAATAGACATTATTTCAAAATTAAAAGTCGTTTTTTTAAATTTATCATCTTTCAAAATTTTAGATAAATTAATTTCTAGCTCAAGCTTGTCTCCAACTTTTACTTTTTTTGATATCAATTCCTTGTTTAAATTTGGAAGTATTCCATCATCAAACTCTAAATCTATAGGAAAATTTTTTTGAGATTTTAAATATTCTGGAAGACCTTCTTTAGAGGATTCAAAATTAACAATAACCTTGTCAGTATTTTTAACCTGTCGAGAACTTTCAATTTTTTTGTAGCTCTTTTGTGAAGCAATAAAACTTTTAAACTGATTTTCCTCCGCTTTTTTACTTAACTCAATTTCATACTTATTTATTTTATAATCTTTAAAATCTTTTAGTTTAATTTCAGGTTTTAAATCAAATTTTAAATTTATAGTTATTGGCTTATTTTTTTCATAGTTGCTAAGCTCAACTTTAGGAGCTCTAAAAAGAGAAAATTTTTTTTCATCAATTAATTTTTTGGTATTTGTATCTATTACTTTTTGAATTACTTCATTTAAGACATTATCTTCATATTTTTTTTTAACAATATTTAATGGCGCTTTTCCTTTTCTAAAACCAGGAATATTTACTGTAGGGAGTATTTGATTTATTTTATTATCTACTTCTATATCAATTTCATCATAGGGAATTTCTAATGAGTATTCTTTATAAAGTTTTGTAGATTTTAATTCTTTTGTATTCATAATTTTTAAATCCAATGGTAGGCCGGAAAGGACTTGAACCTTCACACCTCGCGGCACTAGAACCTAAATCTAGCGTGTCTACCAATTCCACCACCGGCCCTATTATTATTAGCCTTTTATGTACAATAAATTAAAAAACAATAGAGAAAATTAACTAAATAAAAAATGGGGCGAACGATGGGATTCGAACCCACGGCATCAGGCACCACAAGCCTGCGCTCTAACCAACTGAGCTACGCTCGCCATATACTTGAATTAAAAGTTTTATTTTAATATTAAATTCGCTATATCAAAAATATGGAAGTTTCAAAAAGAATATTTAGTTTAGAAACAGAAACGGCATTTTCTATTCTTGCTAAAGCAAATGAACTTGCCAGCAAAGGTAAAGATATTATCAATCTGGGAATTGGTCAACCCGATTTTCCCACACCTATAAATATTCAAGAAGCTGCCATTAAAGCAATAAAAGACGGTTACCATGGATATACTCCTTCAAATGGAATTCCGGAGTTACGAGAATCAATATCAGAGTTGGTATTTAATAAATACAAAGCAAATATCAAACCAGAAAATGTTTTAATAACTCCAGGAGGTAAGCCTGTAATTTTTATTTCTGCTATATTATTAGGTAGTGAAGATAGAGAAATAATTTATCCAGACCCAGGTTTTCCAATTTACAGATCTATGATTAAATACAGTGGTGCAAAAGCAGTTCCTTTAAAACTTTCAGAAAAAGATAATTTTGAAATTAATGTGGATCAACTTAAGGAATTAATTTCAGATAAAACAAGTTTGATTATAATAAATAACCCTAATAATCCAACAGGATCATATATGAACAAAGAAAAAATATTCGATCTTGTTAATTTACTAGAACAGTATCCTAATGTCTGCATTTTAAGTGATGAAATTTATAGTAATATAATTTTTAATAATGAACAAATGCCTTCATTTCTAGAATATGAAAGTTTAAAAAATAGATTAATTGTTCTTGAGGGTTGGAGCAAAACATATTGCATGACTGGATGGAGATTAGGCTGGAGTATATGGCCAGATAATTTAATTGAACATGCAAATAAAATTTGTGTAAATTATAATTCATGTGCTACATCTATCTCTCAGTATGCTGGTTTGGAAGCAATAAAAGGTTCACAAAAAGAATTATTAAAAATTGTCAATGAATTTGAAAAAAGGAAAGAATACGTTTTTAATGAATTGAATAAACTAGATAAAATTTCATGTTTTGAACCAGGTGGTGCTTTTTATGCGTTTCCAAATATTTCAAAAACTGGATTAAATGGAAATAAATTTTCTGAAGTAGCTCTTGAGGAAAAAGGTGTTGCTTTAGTTCCGGGTTCAAGTTTTGGTGATAATGCAAATGAATTTATTAGAATAAGTTTTGCTAATTCACTAGAAAACATTAAAGAGGCCATTAAAAGATTATCTACAATATGAAAAAAATAGAAGCAATTATTAAACCTTTTAAACTTTCTCAAGTTAAGGAAGCTCTACACGAACTCGGAATATCTGGAATGACGTTAGTGGATGTTAAAGGTTTTGGAAGACAAAGAGGATCAACTGGGGGAATTGACCCTAATTATGGATATGATGATGAATTTTTAGCAAAAATGAAACTAGAGGTTATAGTAGAAGATAATCAAGTAAATGACGTTATAGAGTCAATAAAATCTAGTGCATATTCTGGAAAAATTGGAGATGGTAAGATTTTTGTCTCAAATATAGAGCAAGTAATAAGAATAAGAACTGGTGAAAAAGACAGTGATGCTGTCTAAATCTTCTTTACTTTTGCTTAAAAGGTAGTAATTACACCGTAATCGTTCAACTCAATATGAGTCGGAAGTAGGCATTGTGCTGAAGGAACGCATGCAAAAGTTATAAATCGTTCAATCTACATTGTAGATCGGAAGTAAGCTTCTTGCTGAAGGAACGCGCAGACAAAGCAGATTTCATAACTAGAGCATGGATAATAAATAAATATTCTCATTTTATGAGTCTATTTTTTTAATGTGTGAGGTAATTATGAAATTTGACTGTAAGACACCAAAAGAACTTTTAAAAAAAGTAAAAAACCAAAATATTAAAATGGTAGATCTAAGGTTTACTGATATGCCAGGATCTACTCACCATATATCAATACCTATTAAATATTTAACTGAAGATTTATTTTCAGATGGTGTAGGCTTTGATGGATCATCAGTTAGAGGCTTCCAATCAATAGAGAATAGTGATATGGCAATGGTACCAGATGTATCAACTGGATATATTGATCCCTTTTATTCTGAAAAAACAATAGCTTTTTATTGTGATGTAGTAGATCCTGTAACATACAAAAGTTATGATAGAGATCCAAGATACGTTGCAAAAAAAGCTGAAAAATATTTAAAATCTTCAGGTCTTGGAGATACTGCTTACTTCGGACCAGAAGCAGAATTTTTTGTATTCAATGATGTTAAATATGATTCTGGTTCTAATTTTGCATTTCATGAAGTTGATTCTACTGAGGGTGCATGGAATACAGGTAGGGATGAAAATCCTAATTTAGGACATAAACCTAGACATAAAGGTGGATACTTTCCTTTACCTCCTTCAGATAGCTTGCAAGACGTTAGAACTGAAATGGTACTCACAATGGAAGAAATTGGAATTGATGTTGAGGCATCTCATCACGAAGTTGCAACTGGTGGTCAATGCGAAATTGATTTACAGTTTTCTCCGTTACTTTCAATGGCTGATGATCTACTACGTTATAAATATGTAGTAAAAAATGTTGCTAGACAACATGGATTAACCGCAACTTTTATGCCAAAGCCTCTTTTTGAGGATAATGGATCTGGTATGCATGTACACTCTAGTATTTGGAAAAAAAATAAAACTTTAATGTACAAAAAAGGTAATTATGCAGATCTTAGTGATTTTGCATTACATTACATCGGAGGAATTTTAAAACATGCTCCTTCCTTATTAGCTTTTTGCGCACCAACAACAAACTCATATAAGAGACTTGTTCCTGGTTTTGAAGCGCCAGTTAATATTGCTTATTCTCAAGCAAATAGAACTGCTTCTGTTAGAATTCCAAATAACTATACAGCAAGTCCAAAAGCAAAAAGGGTTGAATTTAGATGTCCAGATCCTTCTGCTAATCCGTATCTAGCATTTTCTGCTATATTAATGGCTGGCCTTGATGGTGTTAAAAATAAAATAAATCCAGGTAAACCAACTGATATTAATATTTATGAAGCACCGGCTAGTGTGTTAGCTAAAATACCTTCAACTCCAGGATCATTAGCTGAGTCACTTAATGCCCTTGAAAAAGATCATAAATATTTACTACAAGGTGATGTATTTACAAAAGATAATATTGAAACTTATATTTCATATAAAAGAGAAAATGAAGTAAGCCCAATGGATCTAAGACCACATCCACATGAGTTCAATCTTTACTACGACGTATAAAAATTTATAAATTTTTATAAATATTAAAACCGCCTTAGGGCGGTTTTTTTATTTTTTTATAACAACACTTTTGATAAAAATAATTGTGGCAAAAAAATCTACTTATAATGCTAAAGATATTGAAGTTCTTGAGGGTCTTGAACCTGTTCGTAAAAGACCAGGGATGTATATTGGTAGCACAAACCAAGATGGACTTCATCATTTAGTTAATGAGGTATTGGATAATAGTATAGATGAAGTTTTAGCAGGACACGCTACTGATATAAGTTTTCATTATAAAAAAGATGGTTCGATCAAAATAAAAGATAATGGAAGAGGTATTCCTATAGATTTTCATCCAAGATATAAAAATAAAAGAGCGCTAGAGGTAGTTTTAACAACACTTCACGCAGGTGGAAAATTTAACAGTAATGCATACAAAACTTCTGGCGGACTGCATGGAGTTGGGATTTCTGTCGTAAATGCATTAAGCTCTTTACTTCAAGTTCAAGTATTCAAAGATGGAAAAGTATATCGACAGGATTACTCAAAGGGTAAAGTTAAAACAAAAATTAAAATTGAAAAATGTAGCAAGAAATTAAAAGGTACAGAAATCTCTTTTGTCCCAGATGAAACAATTTTTGAAGAAACACAATTTGTTCCAAAAAAACTATATAATTTTATAAATATGAAATCAGTATTAGTTGGAGGAACAACTATAAACTTTGAGATTGATAAAGAATTAATTAAAGACAATACACCAGGCAATAAAAGTTTTTTTTACAAGAAAGGGATTGAGGATTACTTTGAATTGGAATACGCAAATAATTCAAAATTATTTGAAAAAAATTTTTTATTAAAATCAAAAATTAAAGATAATGAAAATTTTGAATCATTAATATCATTTAATACAAATGAATCGTCAAGTTTAATGTCATATTGTAATACCATTGAAACGCCAGATGGAGGATCACATGAAAATGGTATTCGGAATGGAATTTTAAAAGCAGTAAAACTTTATGGTCAGAAAAATCAATTTTCTAAAATAAGTAATATCAATCACAGTGATATTTTTGATTACTCTAACGTAATTATTTCTATCTTTATAAATGATCCGAGTTTTGAAGGACAAACTAAAAAAAGAATAATAATGCCAAATTTACAAAAAGAAATTGAAACAAAAACACAACAAGAATTTTTATTATGGTTAAATGCTAATAAGAAAAATTCAAAAATACTTTTAGATAATTTAATTGAAAGAGCTCTTCAGAGAACTGATTTATCAAAAATTAAAGAGTTAGATAGAAAAAGTATTAAAGAAAGAAATCGTCTTCCAGGTAAATTGGTAGATTGTTCAAGCAAATCAATAAAAGATTCTGAGATATTTATTGTTGAAGGTGATAGTGCTGGAGGTTCGGCTAAACAAGCAAGGAACAGAGAATTTCAGGCAATACTCCCCTTGAGAGGAAAAATTTTAAATGTTTATAACGTTGGATTATCTAAAATTGCAGATAACAATGAAATACAAAACCTTATTCAATCTTTAGGTTGTGGAATAGGAAAAAACTTTGAAATTTCAAAACTTCGTTATGAAAAAATAATATTAATGACTGACGCAGATGTGGATGGCTCACATATAGCGACTTTACTTATTACTTTTTTTTATAAATATATGAAAAGTTTAATTGATGAAAATAAACTCTATCTAGCAATGCCTCCACTATTTAAAATTTATAGTAAAACTAAATCTTTTTATGCCTATGATGAAAAAGAGAAAGATAAAATAATTGAGAAAGAATTTAAATCTGACAATTATAATATTACAAGATTTAAAGGATTGGGTGAAATGCCTGCCGATCAACTGAAAGAGACAACAATGGATCAAAACAAAAGAAATCTTATATTAATAAATTCAGAAAAAGCTAAAAAAGATTTAAAAATTACGGAAAATTTATTTGAAACTTTAATGGGAAAACAAGCAGAGTTACGTTTCAAATTTATTCAAAATAATGCTAACTTCATTAAAAATTTAGACGTTTAATATATGAAAAAATATTTTTTAGTGATTGATCAAGGAACAACAAGTTCAAGAATTGTACTTTATAATAATAAATTTGAAATATTTGATATTGTCCAAAAAGAATTTAAGCAATTTTTTCCTAATGAAGGATGGGTAGAACATAATGCAATAGAAATTTGGAATGATGTAAGAGATTTAATTTTTAAGATATTGAAAAAAAATAAGCTTGTTTCTAAAAATATTATTTCAATTGGAATTACTAATCAAAGAGAAACCACCATTTTATGGAACAAAAAAACAGGAAAACCAATTTATAAAGCTATAGTTTGGCAAGATAGAAGAACGGCTAGTTTTTGTGAAAATTTAAAAAAAAAAGGAATTCATAAAAAAATTCAAAGGATTACTGGTTTAGAAGTTGATCCTTATTTTTCAGCAACTAAAATTAAATGGATAATTGATAATGTTAAAGATACAAAAAGAGATTTAAACAATGATAATTTACTTTTTGGTACAATAGATTCTTGGTTACTTTGGAAACTGACTGAAGGGAGATCTCACTTAACGGATATATCAAATGCATCACGAACCATGATTTTTGACTCACAAAAAGAACAATGGTCAGACGAAATATTAAAAATATTAAACATTCCAAAAAAAATTCTGCCGACTGTAACTGAAAATGCATATGATTTTGGGTCCACAAAACTATTTGGAGATTCAATACCCATAGGAGGAATGGCAGGAGATCAACAGTCAGCCACAATAGGCCAAGCTTGTTTTAAAAAAGGACAATCAAAAAGTACATATGGAACAGGTTGTTTTCTTTTAATGAATATTGGCGAGAAATTTAAATTATCAAAAAATAGATTGCTTACAACTGTTGCTTTTAAAATAAATGGAAAAAAAATGTTTTGTTATGAAGGAAGTATTTTTGTTGCAGGTTCTGCAATTCAGTGGCTTCGAGATAATTTAAATTTTATTAAAGACTCAAGTGAAACTGATAAACTATACAAAAAAGCAAATAAAGAAGAAAAATTATATTTTGTTCCTGCCTTAACTGGACTTGGAGCACCATATTGGAACCCTAAAGCGAGAGGAACATTTTTTGGCATTACTAGAAATACTTCTAGAGAAGATATTATTAAAGCAACTTTGGACAGTCTCTCTTTTCAAACTTTTGAATTAATTGAGTGTATGGAAAAAGATTCCAAAACAAAGATTAGTGAAATACGAGTTGATGGAGGTATGGTTAAAAATGATAGCTTTCTTCAAAGTTTAGCAAATATTTCCCAAATAAAAATAATTAGACCAAATAATATAGAAACTACGTCTCTGGGTGCAGCATATCTTGCAGCAATTCAATCAGGATATCTAAATAATACAAGCCAAATCAGTAAACTTTGGAAAAAAGATAAGACAGTTAAGACAAATATTAGCAAATCCATTTCCACATCTAGGATAAATAAATGGAAATCAATTATTAACGTGGTCAATAATTTTTATTAAGATTTAAAGTTTAACCAATTTGAAAGTTCTAAAGAATGGATGTCTTCATCGAGTACATCATTATAGATTTGTAATTCTTTTTGCTCAAGATTATTGGGATTCTGTAAAATTGTCTTTTCGTTTTCAAATTCTGTTAAATTTTCATATATTTTTTGTTCCAACAAAATATCTTTTCTCATACCCATAAGTCCCGCCATCCATTTGGGATCAAATTCTGGATGATATTGTACCGCCCAAACTTTTGATTGGTTTATTTCAAAGCATATAGATTGATATTGACTGATTTTATTTGAAGCTAGAACTTTAGTTTTTTTAGGAAGAATTTCTGCTTCATCGTAGTGCCAACAAAATGCATTAAATAATTTTTTTTTACCCTTATACATAGGGTGAGCTTCTCCCTCTTGATTTAATTTGATATTTTTTGCTAACACTGCTTCAAGTCCATTTGGATTTTTTCTTACTTTTCCTCCTGCTGCCGTAACTAAAACCTGAAGTCCCCAACAGCTTCCAAATATTTTATTCTTTCTCTTAAATAGCTCTTTAGCTAACTCTATTTGATTTGTTATGGATTTTGTCTCATTGTATATATTAAGTAAACTTCCTGTCCAAGCAACTGCTTCAAAATCATCAAGGTTTATGCCCAAAGGAAGGTAATTATCATCAACAGCAGGATGAATTGTGGTTATATTTACATTTGATTTAGAATATTTTTTTAAAATTTTTTCATAAACTTGAAATTGCGTATCCATTCCCAAATTTGTATATCTATCTGAAGCCTCTTTTTCATTTCCATCTACTAATAATATGTTCATATTTATCTTTATTTTTCATCTATCATGAAATATGTAAAACTTCATGAAAATTAAACTTGGTATTGCCCCTATTGCATGGAGCAATGATGATATGCCAGAGCTAGGAGGCGATACACCCATTGAGAAATGTTTAGAAGATGCAAGAACTTCAGGATTTACAGGTATAGAATTAGGCGGAAAATTTCCAAGAAACCCTGGTATAACAAAATTTCTTTTAGAAAAATACAAACTTAGAATGCCAGGAGGTTGGTATGGTGCATTGTTAAGAGAAAGAAGTGCTAAAGAAGAATGGTTAGCGCTACAAGACCATTTAAATTTATTAAAATTTATAAATGCAGATGTTTTTGTTTTTGCTGATGTATCTGGATCAATCCAAGGAGATCAATCAAAAGCTCTAAGTAAAAGACCAAAACTTGAAAAAGATGAATGGAATAACTATTGCAAAAAAATTAGTGAAATATCGAATATGCTGATGGATGAGGGGATACCAATGTCTTATCACGAACATATGGGAACTATTATACAATCTGAGGAAGATGTTGATAGGTTTATGGATATGACAAATCAAAATACTTTTTTACTTTATGATACTGGACATTTGATGTTTGCAGAGGCAAATTTTTTAAAAATATTAAAAAATTATATTTCTCGTATTAACCATGTTCATTGTAAAGATATTAGAAAAGATATCTTTTTAAAATCCATAAAAGATGACTTAAGTTTTAGAGAGTCTTTTTTAGATGGTGTTTTCACTGTTCCTGGTGATGGATGTATTGATTACGGACCATTAATTAAAATATTATTTAAAGAAAAGTATCAAGAATGGCTAATTATTGAAGCTGAACAGGATCCCAAACAAGCTAACCCTCTTGAATACGCAAAAATTGGATATAAGTATCTTTCAAATACATTAAAAGAAAATGGCTATACACTCTAAAATTATACTAATACTGCTAATCTTAATTTCACCCACAATTTTGATGGCTCATAAAGTTTCTTTAGAAGATAAATCTCTTGAAGAAATTGTTAATAATAGAATGGCTTTAATGCAAAAGGTTAAAAGTACATCTTCTCAAATATTTAGATTATTAAAAACCAACGATTATGACGTTATCCTTGAATTAAATCAAACTTTGTTACATGCGGCAACAGAATTTAAAGATCACTACCCCGAAGGAAGTCAGCACAAAGGAGCTAGTGAAGAAATATGGAATGATAGAGAAACTTTTAATGAATTCAATGACAAGTTCATTAGTGATATTGAAATGATTTCACTTAGTGTTGAGCTTGAAGATAATGAGATGTTAAATGATGCTTTTAAAGTAATGGCAGCAAATTGTGGTTCATGTCACAAAAAATTTAGAAATTAATTATTTAATCTTAAGTGTGGATTATATTTCCATTCCAAATATTTAACAAACTGAACCATTAGAAAATTTAGAAAAAGATACAGTATGCCTGCAGCAATAAATGCTTCTACAGGGGCAAATGTTTTTGCCATTATCTTTCTCGCAATACCTGTCATTTCCATATATGTTGTAAGACTAACTAAAGAAGTTGCTTTAACCATTAAGATTAATTCATTACCATAAGATGGTAGAACTTTTCTTATAGCAATCGGTAATATAATCTTTCTTAAAAGTAAAAATTTTCCAAAACCCAATGATAAACCTGATTCAACCTGACTTTTCTCAATTGATTGAATACCTCCACGGAAAATTTCTGCGCCATATGCAACAGTATTAATAGTAAGCGCTATTACCCCACACCAAAAAGGTTCTTTTAATGCATACCATAAAAAACTTTCTCTAATAAATTTTACAGAACCTAAACCAAAATAAATCAAATATATTTGAACAAGTAAAGGGGTTCCTCTAATGACAAAAATATAACTAGCAATTGTTCTTGATAATAATCCAATTTTAGAAACTCTTCCTAAAGCAAATAATAATGCTAAAACAAAACCAAGTGGAAGTGAAATTAATAATAATAAAATTGTATTATCTAGACCAGATAGGACCAAAAAGAAATTTTTATAAATTAGAGAATTTTGAACACTATTTAAAAATTCAATCATGTAGAAAATCCTTTTGAATAATTTACTTCTAACGTTTTAAAAACTCTTCCAGAAATTGTCGTTAGGCATAAATACAATATAGCTGCTGTTATTAAGAAAGTTAAAGGTGAATGCTCAACATTAGAAGATATTCTAGATTGACGCATAATTTCGACAAGACCAGTTACGGAAATGAGGGAAGTATCTTTAAGAGTTATTTGCCACACATTCCCTATTCCCGGTAAAGCATGTCTTATAACTTGAGGCGAAATAACTTTAAAAAAAATACTAAATTTATTCATACCCAATGCTCTTGCAGCTTCTATTTGACCCTTAGATATAGCCAAATAAGAAGCTCTTAAAACTTCACTAGAATATGTTGCTGATATTACTGCAATGGCTATTGTTGCAATTGTAAGTGCGTTTAGTTCTATATATTTATTATATCCAAATACTTTAGCTATACTCATAACAACAGCATTGCCACCAAAAAAAATTAGATAAATAACTAATAATTCAGGAACACCTCTAATTACAGTTGTATAAAAATTTGCAATAAATCTTGTTATTCTGTTTTGAATTATCTTTGCCCAAACTGTAATAATTGCTAAAAAAAGACCCAACCCCATTGATAAAATGCTTACTAGTAGAGTCATGAGTGTTGCTATAAGAAATTCATCACCCCACCCTGCATCGCCAAATACAAGTTTATCAAATTTGAACATATAAAAGTAAACAAGTAATGATGAAAAATATACTTGTCTACCTTCTAATATATGAAATTTTAAATCAGAACTTTTTCTATTTCTTCAACCACTCTAGAGACAGGTATTTTATTGATATTTTTTGAGTTAAAATCACTTGAAGATATAGAAAGTAGATTTGGATTTTCAGGCGTAAATTTTGTAGAATCTTTTGGACCAAAGAGTTTAATTAATGGGCAATATCCAGTTGATAACATATGACTAACACCGCTATCGTTTGAAATGGCTAATTGTAAATATTTGGTAGTAGCCATAATAATTTCTATATTTTGATATTTTTTAATATGATCCTCAATAAATATTGAATTAGGATATAGATTTTTTAATTTTTCTTTTAAATATAATTCATCAGGTCCAATAAAAAAAACTATAGTTTTATTATTTCTTTCAAGATAATTACATAGCTCGATATAGTTATTTAAAGACCAAATTTTATTTTTTTCACCTGCACCAGGTGCAATTCCTACATAGTTTTTATTTTTTAATAAAATATTACTTATTATTCCTTCGAGATTTTTATTTATTGGAATTTTAAAATCACTTCTATTTTTTTTAGAAACTATTAAATCTAATAAATCTAAAATGTAGTTTAAATAATACTTTCTTTTCTTATTACTTTTAATTTTTTTAGAAGAAAAAAAACCATTTGCTGATCCAGAAATAAAATTTTTATGCTTGATACGTTTTAATGCTATAGTTCTTATTACTGATTTTTGTGTATCTAAAATATAATCAAAAAATTCATTTTCTAATTTATATCTTTTAGATATTTTTTTCCAAAAAAATGGACTTAGATCTGCTTGATCAAGAATCTCATCAATATAATTACTTGCAATGAATTTAAGAGAATTTAAATAAACAGTTTTACCCTTATTGGTAAGCCAATATAATTTATAATCTGGAAGTCTTGTTTTAATTTCGTAAAGAAGTTGTAATTTTATTATTCCATCTCCAATTTTTTCACCATTTGAAAAGACTAGAATTCTTTTATCCATATTTTTATTATTTATCATTTAAAGAAAGGTTTTATGGATAAAATTTTAAGATTTATACTTTTAACTTCCCAGTAATAGTTTTTCCAGGTTCTGCTACTAAGCCACTTTGATCAATTACTACAGGACCAGATGCTGGATCTGTAACACCTAAATCTTGACTAAACTCTATTAACATATTTCTAATTGAATCAAGAAAAGCTATCATGTGGGGTCTTGCATTTTCCAAAGCTTCCTCATTTGCCCATTCAATTATGCTACAATAAGAATATTCACCTGTTTTAATTAATTTTCTATAAATTAAACCATCAGGTAAATTAAATTTTTGCATTGATTCAATAAAATTATTCTCATCTTCTGTTTTCACTTTAAATTTAACTACACTTATGAATTTAGACATTAAACTTTTCCTTAATTTAAAACATTATTTTTGTTGTGCTTTCTATAAACCCATTTTGGGTTTATAATTTGAATTATATTATGAGTATTAATTCAAACCAAGAATTTTCAAACGTTGGTTATGCGTTTTTAATGTTTTTAACTGATTATTACAAAAGAGTAGGTAAATTAAAACTAACTTTTGATGAAATGATGGTTCTGAATACTGTAGCTGCACAATTAGCCTATAACTTAAAATTTTCTGAATCACTTTCAATCAAAGATTTGTCAAATCTAAAAGATGAAAAAATTACAAAAATTTTTAAACGATCCAAATTATCAATTTTAAGTATTGCCAATATATTAGAACAACCAAAAGAAAGTGTGCGACGTAGAGTGAATAGATTAATTTCATTAAATCTACTTGTTAAAGATAATACTGGAGGAATTATGCTTACCGAAAAGTATTCAGAAATACTTAATAGTTTTTCATTACATACACTTAAACAGTTGTCTTTTTTAATTCAAGATATGGATAGCATAGGCTTCTTACAAGATCTTTTAAAAGATATGAGCAAAAAAAGTTCAACTATTTCAGCTATAGAAAGTAAAAATTAAAATATTCTAATGAAAAAATTATTATCATTTTCATTATATGATGTTGGAAACTCTGTATTTCCAATGATTGTTATCGCAGCTCTGACATCAAGTTATTTTGTAAACAATGTAGTTGATGATCCTCAATATGGTACAGCTCTATGGCAATTCACAATTGGTATTACAGGTATAATAGTTGCTATTATAATGCCATACCTTGGAAAAATTGCAGATAGTAGAGAAAATGGAAAAGTAATTTTTTTAAGATTATTTTCACTATTGTGTATTATTGCAATTGGTTGCTTTTTTCTTATTAAACCTTCAGCAAGTTATACTTACTATGCCTTATTAGTTTTATTTATTAGTGGAGTTACTTACGAAATTTCTAATAGTTTTTATAATGCTACTCTAAAAAACTGCTATCCTACTAATCTTACTCTAGGTTCAGGTATTGGTTTTGGCTCTGGATTTATTGGCGGAGTCATAATTTTTTTCTTACTTTTACAGTTTTTTATTTTACCTGAAAAAAATATTTTCAATTTGAATAAAGAAAATTTTGATCATCTTCGTTTTGTTCATATAGTTTTAGCTTTCTGGTTTTTACTTTTTGCTTTGCCATTATTGTTTTTGTCTAACATTAATAATATTGCTGAAAAATACACACAGAAAACCTTTGTTGAAATTAAATCTTTAATTTGGAAAGATAAATTAACTAACACTGGGCGTTTTTTATTAGCGAGACTTTTTTATATTGATGGTTTAGTTATTATCACTACTACGATAGGTATTTTTGGAACTTCTGTAATGGGCTTATCTTTACAACAGATATTAGTTCTTGGACTACAAGCTAACATCAGTGGTGCAATAGGTTGTTACTTATTTGGATATTTAATTAAAAATGATAAATTAACAATAATTTTAACTTTAACTGTTGTAATTTTTTTAATCTTATTAATTTCCGTAAATACAAATCAATCAATGTTTATATTATATGTGATAATAGCTACTTTTTTTACAGGTCCACTTCAAAGCTCAAGCAGAGTTGTTATGGCTAATTTAACTGATAATAACAGACAAAGTTTTAGTTTTGGAGTATTTACTCTATCTGGTAAAATTACAGCTTTTTTAGGTCCAATTTTAGCTTCTGCTTTAACATTTTTAATATCTCAGCGAGTTGGTTTTGGTTTTTCAATTGTATTATTAAGTTTAGGACTATTTCTAATGATTGGAGTTAGTTATAATAATTTAAAATTAAAAACTTAATTCTCTAATTAAGACAGCATAAACATACTTATAAATTCGTTCTGCAAAACTAGTTGGATAAATTGCTATATTGACTGAACCTAACATTTTCTGATCTACTTTAGTTATATCCTTTACTAAGTTCATACTTACTAGGTAATAGGCTTGTTCAGATATTATATCTGATCTAGAATTTTCTCTTGCAGCAATAGGCCCGCTATACAATGATGTAACAATTGGAAAGAGATTAAAATTATTTACTGGTGATTTACTTATAGTTTCAATTGATAATGGAATTTTAGGACTATCTATGTGTGAACTAATAAAAAATAAATCTTTTGTGTGATCTATTTTTGCAATATTTTTTTCAGAAATAAAAGCAAAAATTGTTTGTATATCTTTATCAACCAGAGACACCAAAGGATTTTCTTGATTAACCCATTGGTCTTTCTTAAACTTTTCTAAAAAAGTAATTTCAGCATTGAAGGGTGCCCTAATACTTAAAGATGATTTTATTTTATTATAATTTAAGATTTCAGTTTCTAATTTATTTTTTTTACTGCGAAGTGATAATAATTGCTCTCTATTTGTTTTACTTTTTAATGCATTATTAATTTGTAACTCAGCTAATTCAAGATTTCCAATTGTTTGATTAATTTTGTAATTTAGTGATGGTGAAATTAACTCAATAAGGAGTTGATCTTTTTGAACCTTGTCGCCCTCTTTAATATGCACTCTTTTTATTTGTGCTTCTTCAGGAGCATATATTGATATAAAATTTTCTGATTGGAGAATAGCAGGAATTTTTTGATAATTTTTCCAAGGATAAAAGAATAGGAAAAATAAGACTAAAATAAATAATATAGTTCTAATAAAATTAAAAGAGAGTCCAATATCGCTGCGCATTTTCCACCATAAAGCCATTTCTCTATAAATAGGTAGACAAATAAACCAGATTATTTCTACAACAAATAAAATAATTCCTAATACTTTAAATGTGTAATGGTAGACTAATATTGCGATCCCAATAAATAAAAAGAAACGGTATATCCATGTTGACCAAGCATAAAAAATTAAAAAATTTATTTTATTCGCATTCATTTTCTCTGGTTGTTCGTGTTTAAGACCAAAAATAATTTGTCTTAATTTCCATTTAGCAAGCGAGAAAGCACGTGGTTGTAAATTTTCTACTCTTAAAAAATCTGCCAAAACATAATATCCATCAAACCTCATAAAAGGGCTTATGTTTATCAATAAAGAAGAAACCCAGCTTGTAGTAGCAATAAAAAATGCTATACTTTTTAATGTACCTGGCTCTAAAATAGACCAAAAAAAAGTTGCCAACAAGGCAAGGTGTAGTTCTGTTGAAATACCTGCAAAATTAATTCTTAATCTGTTACTATAATCTCTCAGTCTCCAAGCATTGGTGTTATCCGTATATAAAAAAGGAAAAAAGACAAGAAATGCAATGCCCATAGAATTAACATTGCATCCATAGTTCTTTGCAACATATGCGTGTCCAAATTCATGAATTGCTTTTACTAATACAAGTGAAAATGCATAAAATATAAATCCATTCCAATTAAAAAAATAAAGAAAAGTATTTATAAATTGATCCCAATTTTGAATTACAAAATAAATACCAATTAAACCTAAAACATAGACAATATAACGAGCTAATTTTGAACCAATTATTTTTGCAAACATTAAAGTGCTATCTAAAAAAGTATCTGGTTTTATTAGAGGGATTTTAAAGAATAAGTAATTATGAATTATTGATAAAATGAAATGTTTTTTCTGATTTTTATATTTTTCAATTAAGAATTTTGTATCTTCAGAATTATGATGAGATATAAGATCGTTTACTTTTAAAAAAGAAATAAAATCGTTCAATTCTTCTTCTTTTAAGTTAACTCCTTTTTGTTCAACATTTTTTATAAAAGTTTTAGTATCTACATCAGCATTCCAATAATTGAGTAATCGGAATGCATTTAATCCTATTGTAAAATATTTATTTGATAAAGTATCAAATAGTAACCAAGTTGGAGAGCCATCTTCCAATGGCGTACCCTCAAATAATTGTAAATCTTCTCTAATAGATGGTGTTAACATTTATAGACCAAATGTTTGTCGAAGGAAAATAATTGGTTTTCGAAAAAGATAAAAATAGAGTCTTACTTGATCACCATAAATTTTTGCTGAACCTCTTAATCCAATTCTTGGATATATATTATCTGCAATAAGCTTAGCTGTAACACGGTAAGCTAATATATTTTGTGATGTCATTTCTGGTTCGTAAGAAAATTTCATTACTTTTGCTTGTAAAACATTAAGCGGGTCTGAATCTAAATAGATATTCACTCTTGCATCTCTTTTAATAGTGATTGAATCTTTTACAGGAACCATAATCTCTACTAAAATTTTATTTGGATCAGCTATCGTCATTATTGTTTCTCCAATTTGAAAAGGCTTACCAATAATGAGAGATTTATCTTTTAATATAGCTACGCCATTAGTAGGTGAAACTACCAAAGTTTTATCAAGTAAAATTTTTTGATAAAGAGTTTTTTCTTTGGCAAGTTTTATCTCACCTTGAAGTCTTGCAAGCATCGCCTTATCTTCTGTACTATTAAATGAAGACTGTTGAGCTTGTAACAATTCAGTCTCAATTATTCTTAATTCTTGAATTGATAATTCATAGTCATTTTGTAACTCTGTTTTTTCAAATTGTATAATTGGTTGATTAATTTCAATAGCTTCATTATTTTCAATAAAAATTTTTTGAGCTACAGCATTTAAAGGAGAGTTAATATAATTTGGTTCTTTAGCAATGATTTCCATTTTTCCAATTGTTGATAACTCAACAGGCACAAACATACTTGCAACTAAAGCTAAAAAAATAAAAGATTGTAAAAATGAATTACGCAAAAATTTAAAACTAATAAAACTATTATTTTTTGAGAGTGAACCAAAAGCATGTCCTATTGATGAGCTTAGATGTTTTATAAATTCTATTTCCTCTTCATTCCATTCGTTTTCACGACAAAGTAATATTGCTGCTTCAGGTCCTTTTTGTACTGAAAAACATGGGATCCATAAAAAATTTGAAGGCAGTTGTTTTTCTCCTTTTGCTGGCGATAAAGTTTTTGAATCAGATGTAAAATTGTGTACTTCATAAGAAGTCTCGCTTATTTTTTTTCTCATTAATTTTTGAATTAAAGAAACTGTTGGAGATGTTCTTTCAACAATTGTAACATCAGATACCGTCTCTATTTTGAATTTATTTTTACCTTTCCATTCTCCAAAAAAAGCAAATACATATGGACTAATTGTTCTTAATTCATTTGTTATTATGTATCGAAGCTCAACCATATTCTTGGCTTCACGTAATTTTTTTTCAAATGAAAAAATACGAGAAAGACGAGTTAACTTGTCTTCGCTCAAAATAAAACTCGACCACTCATTCCAGCAAGAAGAGCAGGACTAGCATCGGTAATTGTACCTTTTAACTGTATTGTTTGACTTACCGGATCAACATTTGCACCTATACCGCTAACGGTAGCATTAAATTCTTTTTGAATTTCATCAATATATACAACTATTGGGTGTCCAATAGTGAGCCATGAAATCCATTCACTTGATACAACCATTTCTAATTCTAAAACATCTGTTTGAATTATTTTCATTAACTCAACTTGAGGCTGAATTGTTTCAAATGTATTGACAAGAATTTCTTCTACCGCTCCATCAAATGGTGCAGAAATCTTACATCTTTTTAGATTTAGTTCGGCGATCAGTAATTCTGCTTTTGCTTTTTCATATTCTGACTTGGAAAGCTCAAGGTCATATTTACCTATTGTGCGCATTTGAAACATTTGCTCATCACTTTCCACTTTAATTAAAGCACTATTCGCGTTTGCACTTACAACATCTTTTTGTGCTTCGTATAAACTACAATCAAATTGAATTAAGAGATCACCCTTTTTAAAACGCTGCATTTCTTTAACAGGAATATTATCAATTTTTGCTGCTAATTCACTTGATAGAACTGCTTGTTGAGATGCCACAACTAATGCTCGTGATTCCCTTTCTTCAGCAAAAGCATTGCTAGTAAATAAAGAAAATATTAAAATAAAACTAGCTAGCAACTTTAACAATTTTATCTCCGTAATTTTCATAATCATTGTATTTAACATGAATCTGGTCCTGTAGAGAAGCAAACTTTTCTAATTCCTTATCTATTATGGTTTTACTAGGTAATTTTGATTGATCATTAGACGATAAATCTAGATCTACCTCTAATGTTCTTAAAGTACCATCTTCATCTTCAGCAATAATTTGTAACTTAATAATATCTAAACCTTGTGGAGGTGTAGCTTCTATTTCACCAGTTTCAGCATTGATCTTAAGCCAGTTTGGTATTTGATTACCTATAGCCAAACCTTGTTCAGGTATACTTAATGAATACTTTACAACTTGATTTCTTTTATCATCAGCTATCTTAACTGTAATTTTATCTAAATTTTTATCAATTGATGCTAATTTTAAAGTCGATAGAGTAGAATTGTTATTAGAATTGTTCTCGATATCTACAATTTCACTATTATTAAGATTAGCTGTTCTGTTTAGATCAATTTGATTTTTATTAAGAGCATTTAATTGCATGTTGCCATTATTATCAATAAATACTTCTGATTTTAACGTGGAACTTCTATCAATAAAGTTTTCTAAACTTCTTTTCAGACTTTTATCTGGCTTTATTGATGACTGATCAAGAGTAAGATCTATTTCTCTTGTTGTATTATCTTTATCAATTGCAATAATTTTTATATCGATTGAATATATATTGTCAGGGAATTGAACTAGTGTTTGACCAGTTTTTGGATCTACTTTTACCCAATCAGGAACAGCAGAACCATTTTCCATTGTTGCAGTATATTGCTTAACATTAATTTTGTAATCATCACCGATAGCAAAACCTAAAATAGTCCCTTCATTAAGAAAACTTTTACTCATTGGTGTAGGATCATCAGTATTATTATTACTTAAATCTTCAACTGCAACATCAACTACACGCATTCCTCCATTAAATGAATAGTCCTTTGCAATTTCAAGATTAGCAACTTGTACAACTGATCTTTCTTTAAATACAACAGTTTTATTCTTTACTTTTTTCTCAATATTTTTCTTATTAATTTTTAGTTTTTCAGGAACTGCATCAACATCATTACTTTTTGCAACTTCCAAAGTGAATGTTTGTTGCGTAGATAAATTGCCACCATCAGTAGCTGTGACAGTAAATGTATAAGTTCCTTGAGTAACAATACCTGTAACTTTACCATTTGAATTAATAGTTAATCCAGCAGGTAACCCACTAACTGAGTAAGTTAATTGACCGAAAGAATTAGAACTTGGATCTGGATCACTAAAGAAGGTTTTCGTCTGAATAGTTACTGATTGATTTTCTGTTGCATATATAGTTGCAGGTGTAGAAGATGTTGGTGCATCATTAATACCTGTAACAGTTATTTGTAATTCAGCTGTATCCGTGCTTGTTCCATCTGAAATAGTATAAGTAAAGTAGTCAACTGCCGTCTCTGTTGGTGCAAGTGCTTCGGCAGCATCAGTATTAGCAGTATAATCATATGTACCATCTGAGTTGAGTGTAAGTGATCCATAAGTTCCAACAAGTGTTGATCCAATTGTTCCATCAGTACCACTTGCGTTTTCTCTTCCTGTTCGAATTGCACTAACTGAAGCTTCTCCTACAGATAATGCTGCACTACCATTATCTGTGTCATTCGATAATACACCAGCGCTTTGGTTTCCAACACTTAAAGTACTGTTATCATCTACAGCTCCAGTATCATTCACACCAGCAACTTCATTATCAGCTCCGCTAACAGTAATTGTTATTGTAGCTGTATCTGTTGCTGAACCATCTGATAGAGTATAAGTGAAAACATCTGTTTCACTTGAGCCATCAGCTATACTATCTGCAGCATCTTGGTCAGCTGTATATGTATAAGAACCATCAGCTCCAACTGTTAATGTTCCATATGTTCCAACAATCTGTGTTCCATTACTTGCATAAGTTGAGCTTGATGCAACAGTGCCTGTATTTCCATTTGAGTGAGATATATTTGTTACAGATAGACTTGCGCTATCATCTGCATCTGAGTCATCATTTAATAAATCATCTTGAGCACCTGTTTTAGTAACAGTTTCATCTTCATTAACACTGTCCGTATCATTTACCGCGACAGGATCATCATTTACGCCAGTTACAGTAATTGTAATATTTGCTGTATCGGTAGCATCACCATCATCTATTGTATAAATAAATACATCTGTAACGGTATCCCCTGCATCTAGCGCATCGGTTGCAGATTGATCAGCAATATATTGATAAGAACCATCTGCTCCGACAGTCAATGTACCGTAAGTTCCAGTGACTGATGTTCCACTACTATCATATGTGCTTCCTGAAGAAACATTAGAATCTGACCCTCCATCTTTTCGAATTTTTGTAACCGTAAAAGAGTCATCATCATCGGCATCAGTATCATCATTCATTACATCATCTTCTGATCCTGTTTTTATAACTGTTGCGTCCTCATTGACACTGTCTGTATCATTTACTGCGACAGGATCATCATTTATGCCTGTAACTGTTATTGTTAGTGTTGCTGTATCTGTCGCTGTGCCATCCGACAAAGTATACGTAAAGACATCAGTGGCTGTATCACTTGCGTCTAAATCATCAGCTGCTGATTGATCAGCAACATATGTATACGATCCATCTGCGCCAATCGTTAATGTGCCATAAGTTCCTGTGACAGAGGTACCATTACTATAAGTAGTACCAGAAGAGACAGTCGAACTCGAGCCACCACTTGGTTGGATTGCAGATACATTAAGAGAAGCTGAGTCATCAGCATCAGTATCATCATTTAATACATCATCTTGAGATCCAGTTTTTGTAACTGTTGCATCTTCATTAACGGCATCGGTATCATCGACTGCAGTAGGTGTATCATTCACACCAGTTACGGTAATAGTTAAATTTGCTGTTTGAGTTGTAGTTCCATCACTGACAGTATAAACAAACACATCTGTTTCAGTATCACCCGCATCCAAATCATCAGCAGCTGATTGATCAGCAACATATGTATATGATCCATCAGCACCAATTGTAAGCGTACCATAGGTACCAGTTACAGATGTACCGCTAGAATTATAAGTACTTCCTGAACTTACAGCAGAATTTGATCCACCATCTTTCTTAATTTGCGTTACAGTTAGAGATGATGAATCATCCGCATCTGTATCATCATTTAAAACATCATCTTCTGATCCTGTTTTTGTAATTGTAGCATCTTCATTTACAGCATCAGTATCATTTACTGCTACAGGATCGTCATTGATACCAGTTACCGTGATTGTTAGTGTTGCTGTATCTGTCGCTGTGCCATCAGACAAAGTATACGTAAATACATCAGTGGCTGTATCACTTGCATCTAGTGCATCGGCAGCACTTTGATCAGCAACGTAGGTATATGAACCATCAGCACCAATTGTTAATGTACCATAGGTTCCGGTTACGGATGTACCATTACTATAAGTAGTACTAGAAGAAACTGTTGAACTTGATCCTCCACTTGGTTGAATATTTGTAACAACTAAAGAAGCTGAGTCATCAGCATCAGTATCGTCATTTAATACATCATCTTGAGATCCAGTTTTAGTAATTGTAGCATCTTCGTTCACACTATCAGTATCATTTACTGCGGCAGGATCATCGTTAATACCTGTAACAGTAATAGTTAAATTTGCAGTATCTGTAGAAGTCCCATCACTAACTGTATACACAAAAACATCAGTGGCTGTATCACCTGCATCCAAATCGTCTGCAGCAGATTGATCAGCAACATAGGTATATGATCCATCAGCACCGATTGTAAGAGTACCATAAGTACCAGTTACTGAAGTGCCACTAGAAGTATATGTACTTCCAGAATT
>CACONS010000009.1 GCA_902628645.1 uncultured Alphaproteobacteria bacterium
AAAAATAGATACATCTAATGAATAAAGATAATAATTTTGAAAATAATTTAAAAAAACTTGAGTCTATTGTAGAGAAATTAGAAAATGGTGAAGTTGATTTAGAAGAATCTGTAAAACTTTACGAAGAGGGAATGAATTTAAAAAAAGCATGTGAGGAAAAATTAAAAAGTATTGAAAGCCAAATTAAAAAAATTAAGCAAGAAAACAATAAAGTCACAAAAGAAGATTTTAAGTAATTTTCAAATTTGAGTAAAAATCTAAAAACAAGACTTGATCAGCTTTTAATTGATAGAAACTTAGCTGATACTAAATCAAAAGCCCAATCTATGATTATGGCCGGCCAAGTTTATGTAAACGATAAAATTATTACCAAAAGTGGTAACAGTTTTAATGAAAACTCAAAAATAAAAATTAAAAGACTTCACCCTCCATGGGTATCAAGAGGTGCATTCAAATTACTGAAAGCGATAGATCATTTTAAGATTGATATTGAAAATAAAATTTGTCTAGATATCGGTTCATCAACTGGTGGATTCACAGAAGTTCTTTTAAAAAAAAACGCTAAAAAAATATATTCTATTGATGTCGGTACAAATCAACTTCATGAAAAATTAAAAAAAGAAAAAAAAATTATCAGTGTAGAAAATTTTAACGCTAAATATTTAGATAACTCAATAATTCATGAAAAAATTAATTTGGTAGTCTGTGATGTTAGTTTCATTAGTCTAACAAAGGTTATAGAACCTAGCTTGAAGCTTTTATCAAGTAAAGCTGAGATTATTTCACTAATTAAGCCACAATTTGAAACTAATAAAATAAATTTGAAAAAAGGTATTGTGAAAGATCCATTGATTCATGAACAAGTATGTAATGATATATCGAATTGGTTTAAAAAAAAAATTAAGGCTAAAGTTGTAGGTTTAGTCGAAAGTCCAATAACTGGACCAAAAGGAAATAAAGAATTTTTGATTTACAGTATTTTAAAGAAATCTTAAACAATGATCAGCTATAGTTGTGGCAACCATTGCTTCACCAACAGGAACAGCTCTTATACCAACACATGGATCATGACGACCTTTAGTAGATATTGTTGTTTCTTTTAATTTAGTATTAATTGTTTTTTTTGTCGATAATATTGAACTTGTCGGTTTTACTACAAATCTAGTAATTAATTCTTGGCCAGTTGTAATGCCCCCAAGAACTCCACCATTATTATTTGAAAGAAAAAAAGGTTTTTTATTTTTAATTCTCATTTCATCAACATTAGAAATTCCAGTTTCATAAACACTGCTAAAGCCATTTCCCATTTCTACACCCTTAACAGCATTAATAGACATCAATGCCTTAGCTATATCGGAGTCTATTTTTTCATAAATAGGCTCTCCTAATCCAGCGGGCAAACCTTTTACTCTAATTTCAATTATAGCACCTAAAGAGGAACCAATTTTTCTTGCAGTTTGTATTTGGTTTTCCCATGTTTTAATAATTTTTTTATCAGGACTCCAAAAATTATTTTTTGAAATAAAATTATTATTCCAATTATCATAATTAATTTTATGATTACCTATTTGAATTAATGCACCTGTTATTACAACTTGATTTTTTATTTTATTTTTTATGATTTTTCTTGCTATTGCCCCTGCTGCTACTCTCATTGCAGTTTCTCTAGCACTAGATCTACCACCACCCCTATAATCTCTTATGCCATATTTTTTCCAATATGTGTAATCTGCATGACCTGGTCTAAATTTACTTTTGATATCACCATAATCTTTTGATCTCTGATCTTGATTGTAAATAATTAGAGAAATAGGATGACCTGTTGTTTTTCCTTCAAAAGTTCCAGATAGTATTTCAACTTTATCCTCTTCTTTTCTTTGAGTTGTAAATTTCGACTGACCAGGTTTTCTTTTATCTAAATAGGGTTGAATATCTTTTTCAGTTAAATTTATGTTTGATGGAACTCCATCGACAACACAACCAATAGCTTTGCCATGGCTTTCTCCCCATGTGGTAAAGTTAAAGATTTTTCCTATTGAATTAGAAGTCATTTTTTAGAATTTGTAAATTCACCTAATAATTCTGAAACACTTTCACTCTCATCAACTGCAACCATTCCTACAGTATGATAGCCACAATCGACATGTTGTATCTCACCAGTAACGGCACTCCCAAGATCGCTTAAGAGATACAAAGCAGAATTTCCAACATCTTGCTGATTTACATTTCTTTTAAGCGGAGCATTAAGTTCGTTCCATTTTAAAATAAATCTAAAATCACCTATTCCTGATGCTGCCAAAGTTTTAATTGGCCCTGCACTAATGGCATTAACTCTTATATTTTTTTCTCCTAAATCAACTGCTAAATATCTAACACTTGCCTCTAAAGCTGCTTTTGCAACTCCCATAACATTATAATGAGGCATAACTTGTTCTGATCCATAATATGTTAAAGTTAAAATTGATCCACCATTATTCATTAAAGGTTCTGCTAGCCTACAAGCCTCTGTAAAAGAATAACATGATATATGCATAGTTTGTTTAAAATTATCAGAAGATGTATTGTAATATTTACCTCTTAATTCATCTTTGTTGGAAAAACCAATTCCATGAACAAGAAAATCTAATTCACCCCATTTATTTTTAAGTGTTTCAAAAACATTATTCATACTTTGTGAGTCTGAAACATCACAAGGAATAATAGTGTTAGACCCTATTTCTTCCGCAAGTGGCTGAACTCTTTTTTTAAGAGCTTCTCCTTGATAAGTAAGCGCAATTTCTGCTCCCTGTTCTGCTAATTTTTTCGCAATACCCCAAGCAATAGATCTGTCATTTGCCACTCCCATAATCAGACCTTTTTTATTTTGCATCAACATATTGTAAATCAGTGTTTTTTTATAAATATAGATATATATACTTATAAAATAATATTCATATCTATAATATGCAATCAAATCAAAAATTAATAAATTCTGATAAAAAACCAATTGAACTTTTTCAAGAATGGTTTGAAGAGGCAAAGAAAAGTGAAATCAATGATCCAAATGCTATGAACCTTGCTACTATATCTTCTGATGGCAAGCCCAGCTCGCGAATTGTTTTACTCAAATCATATGATGATAAAGGGTTTGTTTTTTACACAAATTCAAATAGTAAAAAGGGGAGAGCAATTAAAAACAATGATAGTGTAGCTTTAAATTTTCATTGGAAAACACTTCAAAGACAAATAAGAATAGAAGGTAATGTTTCACAAATTTCAAATGCTGAAGCTGATGAATATTATAATTCAAGGCCACTAGGAAGTAGAATAGGAGCTTGGGCTTCATTACAGTCAGAAGAACTAGATGATAGATCGACATTAACAAAAAGAGTAGATGAGTTTGAAAAAAAATTTTCAGATAATGATGTACCAAGACCTTCACATTGGAATGGTTACTTAGTAGCGCCTGTATTAATTGAATTTTGGCAAGATATGCCCTTCAGATTGCATGACAGACTTGAATTCCGTATGGAAAATGATGGTTGGGTTACAAGAAAATTATATCCTTAATTATCTTCTTTCCATTTTTGTAAAATCCATGAACTAGAATTTGATTTATTGTCACCTCCTATACCCCAAAGTAACTGTATATTATTTTTTTCACAGAATATTGATTCTGGTGTTGTACTATTATTTCTATCACCTCCATTTGCAAATTTAATAATTGATTTTGGATATTTATTTTTTACTTTTTTAAGACCATCGATGCACGTCTTATCTTCATCATCAAATTCTATAACATCAATAACATTTTTTAACTCATTCATAATTATAGTTCTTTCAATAAAAGGAAGAAATTCCTTACCCTTCTTTTTTTGAAGCCATAAATCAGAATTTAGCAAAACTACAACTTCACCATGTTTAGCAGCTTCTTTAATTAATTTTATATGACCACTGTGAATTGGGTCAAAACCTCCACTGACAACAACTATTTCACGCATACTTGCTTCGCCATTTTTCTGGATCTTCTAAAAATTCTTTTAAGTTTGAAACCTTATCTTCAGAAAATATTTTTTCACTTTCAATATAATTTATTATATCTTTCCAAGTACACAGTGAGTGCATATTTACATTTAATTTAAATAATTCTGACTCTTTGAAATTAAAAATATCATAATAAAATATTACAAATATATCTTTAACTTTTAATCCAGCTTCACGCATTGCATTAATAAAAATTATTTTACTACCTCCATCAGTAGCCAGATCTTCAACTAAAAGAGCTTTTTGATTATTTTCAAATTCACCTTCAATTTGTTTGTTTTTTCCAAAACCTTTTGTTTTTTTTCTGATGTAAATCATTTGTTTATCTAATTTTTGAGAAATAAAAGCAGCATAGGGAATTCCAGCAGTTTCTCCACCAGCAATAATTTCTGCCTCAATATTATTTTTAGATAAATAATCTACGGCTTTATCAATTATAAAATTTCTTTCTTTTGTAAAAGAAATAATTTTTCTACAATCAACATAAACAGGACTAGCTAAGCCCGATGTAAGAGTAAAATATTTATCAAATGAAAAATTAACAGACTTTATATCTACTAATATTTTAGCTATCTCTTTTGACATTTTTTCAAGTTATTTGTGCAATATGTTCAAATGATAAATTTCCAGGCACAATCATTATTGGTATTCTTAGGTTTGTTATTTCATTACTCACCAAAGAAGTTATTATTGGACCAGGATTTTTACTATTTGGATTAGTATTGGCAGCTAAAACAAGAACATTAATATTTTTTTCCTCATCTAATAATTGTTTTAATTCAGCTATAGTATCCCCCTCTCTTAAAGAGAGAGCAGGATAGTCACCTGTTCTTTCTTGGACAAATGAGGCAGCCTTTTTAAGAACTGTTTCTGCTTCTTCTCTAGCTTCCTCTTTCATAATGTCTGTAACACCTTTTGTTGTTAGAACATCTAAAGGCTCTATGAATGTTGCAATTATAATTTTTCTTCCCGTTTTTTTTGATCTTGCACAAGCATACTCAAGAGCTGTATTCATTTCTTCTGAATTATCTGCAACAACTAGAATATATCTATCATCACTCATTTACTTCTCCTAAATAAAGCAGCAGCAATAAAACCTGAAAATATTGAGAAGATAATTACAAAAACTCCGTATGTAGCTGCATTTTCATTGGCAAAGTCAAATATTTGACTTCCTATGCCAGTTTTTTTTATAACTATATTTTTTTGATCAGAACTCATAATAGTATTATTTCTTATATAGTAAATATCAACATTATAAATCCCTGGTATTGTATTTGTTGGAAAAAAAACGCTAGTTTGAAATAATTTATCTTTGACCTTTTTCATTTCAAAACTTTTATAAAATGATTGCTCTTTTTTTATTCTAACAAAATTTTCATTCCAATTTTTTTGGTCATTTTTGAAAATAAAATTTTGATTAAAAGTCTTATTATTTAAAATTTTTTCAAAACTTAGATCATCATTAATTAATATCGATTCAGGCAAGATTTCGTTAATTTCTTTTGATGAGGATAAAAAGAATAAAGATGGAATGTTACTATAGGTAACGTATTGATTATTTATCCATATTCCAAAATACCTCTCTTTTTTTTGTATTCTCATTTTTGACAGTGGACCTTTTATTGTCAAAAGTGTCTCATGATCATTTTTTAGTAATCCAAAAATAATAATTTCTTTTCCATTAAAATCTGTTTTTAATTCAATACTATCCTCAGATAAGTCAAAGTAAATTTCTTCAGCATGAAGAAAGTTATAAAAAAAAATTATAGTCAATAAAATTGTTATATTAAAAGCAAACTTTATAAAAAAATTTTTAATCATCTATTTTTGTCACTTCTAAAATATAAAATTCTAAATAAAACCCAATTAGTGCAAAAAAAGATACTAATAAAAAAGATGCTTTCTCAATCAATATATCAACCACTAATATATCTTTTTGCATAAGCATATAAATTGGAATTATAGTAGATAAAATAATAATACTTAGTTTTGCAAATGAATCATTAAATAATATGTCTTTAAATATTTTATTAAGATCTTTTTTAATAAATACCCTGAAATTTGACCAAATATATATTTTGTTACATGAATTTATAACAATTAATAGAATTAAAAAATATTCAATGTTCTTTAGATTAAATTCAATAGTTGTAAAAATAAAATATATGAAGAGACAAACTACGATCAATAAATTAATTGAAAAATTAAATATTGATATCATATCATTACCAATGAAAATAAATCATTTGGCCTTAGAACAAGATCAGTAAATATTTTACCACAGACACCAAGTACCAATATAGCTAAAATACCTCTTAAATATTCAGCTCTTAATTTAGATCCAAAAATTACACCAACTTGTGCTCCAATTACTCCTCCAAATATCATTAGTGCAGACAGCACTATATCTACATTATAATTAATGTATGATTGAAAGAATGTAGCATTAGCAGTAACAAAAATTATTTGAAATAATGATGTTCCAACTACTATACTTGTTGGCATTCCAAGTATGTATACCATTGCTGGTATCATTATAAATCCTCCACCAACTCCCATCATTGCGGACATTACTCCAACAGCGAACCCTATCAGTACAGGTGGTATTGCACTTATATAAAGTTTTGATCTATGAAAGCGAACTTTGAATGGAAGTCCGTGAAACCAAGAATGTTGATGCAGTTTTGTTCTTTTGGTATTTCTTGCTCTATATTGTTTTATTGTGGTTCTAGCACTTTCAAATGCCATACTAAAACCAATAAAACCTAAAAAGAAAAGAAATAATAACTGAATAACTAAATCTATTTGTCCAAAGTTTCTTAGAAAACTGAAAATATTTACACCAACTGTGGAGCCAATTAAACCTCCTATTATCAGGAATATTCCCATCTTTATATCAACATTTCTTTTCCTCCAGTGAGCAATAAAACCTGATACTGAAGTTGCTAAAACGTGCGGAGCTTCAGAGCCAACAGCTACAACTGGAGGAATACCTAAAAAAATTAATAATGGTGTCATTAAAAATCCACCTCCAACACCAAAAATTCCTGAAAGAATTCCTATACTCATACCAATAAAGATAATGAGAAAAATGTTGACGTTCATTTCAGCTATTGGAAGGTAAATTGACATATTTTTTTATAAATTTTATATAATTATTACTTGATAAGCACAAATTAAATTTATTTTAGAAAATTATATAAAATTATTGAGTAGTATGATTCCGATATAACTTACAATTCCAACACAACAAGCTGCAGAAAAACCAACATAAAATGGTCTTATACCTAAGCTTTTTAAAGAAACTAAATTTGTACTTATGCCAACAGCTGCCATTGCTATTGCTAGAGAATACTCAGCGATAGATTTAATAATATTGATGATTAATTGCCAGTTATTATTAGTTAATATTTCAAAAGCTAAGTTACTATTTTGAATTCCATAATCTCCAATTGATCTGATAAGACCCATAAGAATAAAACCAATTATGAAAATTGGAAACATAGATATTATTGATGGTTTGTTATTATTTTCACCAATGTTATTTCTTAGATACATATAGCTTATTGCAGGAATGACAATTATCATACTAACATTTCTTACTAATTTTGTAATCGTGGCTATATCCATAGTTTTTGGTGAATTGAATTGCTCAGCATATATTAATCCAGCACCAGCAACTTGAGCTGTTTCATGTATTGAAGTTCCGAGAAATAATCCTGAAGCTAACTCATCTCCACTAAAAAGATAATATGCGATAAATGGATAGAGTAACATTGCAATTATTCCAAATATTGTAATATTAGCTATGGCATAAGCAACCTCCTCTTTATCAGCATTAATTGCAGGGCTAGTTGCTACAATTGCGGATGCTCCACAAATACTTGTTCCAACTGCAATTAATGACCCCATTTTTGAAGAAACATTTAATAACTTACATAAATAATTTACAACCAAGATTGATATAATAATACAAGAAACAATTAGAGGTATTCCAACTATTCCAACTTTAAAAATATCTAAAAGTCCTAGTCTAATACCAAGACATATTATTCCTAATCTGAGAATAAATTTTAAAGAAAACTTAATTCCGTGTAATAAAAAATTATTAATATGAAATATATTTCCTATCAAAAGACCAAATATAATTGATAGCATTATTGGTGATATTGGACTTTTTTTTAAATTTAAAATTTCTATTCCGATAAAATCACTTAGGTATATGCCTGAATAAGCAATTACAAAACAAAAGATAATTCCTGGAAATTTTTTATATATCGAGCTTATCATTTAAAATATTCTTTATACAAAAAAAATATTTTTTATATATTTATATTAAGCCTAGATATTTTTTGCAGTATTCCATTCTTCTTGAGTATTTATATTGAAAAAATTCTTTTCCTGGATTTTGTCAAATTCAACAAATTTATATTTGTGTTTTTTAACCCAATACATAATTTTACTATTTTTTAATTTTAACTCATTTTCTAAGCTAGTTATCAACGATATATGCCACATTGCTATTACAGGATGATGTCTACTATTTGATCTTGCAATCAATATTTTTATATTTTCATCATATGCTTCTAAAAATTTATCTAAAAGATTATCAGGTAAAAATGGGGTATCACTTGGAACAGTAAAAACCCATTCTTTGTTTCTGTAATTTTCTTTAGCCCACAACATAGATGTGTGAATCCCTGCTAAAGGTCCCAGAAAACCTTTAAATCTATCTTCAATTATTGGGTAATTAATTTTCTTGAAATTTTCTAAGTCATTAGCATTTATTATTATTTCATTATTATATTTCGAAAGCTTGTTTATTATTTTTTCTAAGATTGTAATTCCATTTATTTTAGCAAAAGTTTTTAATCCACCTTCAAATCTTTTCGACTGACCACCAGCAAGTATGGCAAACAAAATTTTGTTATTATTTATGGTCAATTCTTTGTTCTCCCGAAAGTGCTAAATATTTTTTTCCTTTTGCTCGTCCAATAAGTGTTAAATTCGAACCTCTCGCCAACTCTACACCCCATGCTGTGAATCCAGATCGAGAAATTAATATTGGAATACCCATTTTTATAGTTTTAATAACCATTTCACTGGTTAGTCTTCCTGTAGTGTAAAAAATTTTATTTGAAGAGCTAATTTTTTTTAAAAACATAAAACCAGCAATTTTATCTACAGCATTATGTCTGCCTACATCTTCCATATAAATTAATGGTTTATTATTATGAATGATGGCACAACCATGTATTGCTCCTGTTTCTAAATATAAGCTCGGTGTTAATGTAATTTTTTTTGAAATTTCATAAATCCATTTATGTTTAATTTTCTTTTTGGATTTTAACTTCGATTTTTTTATTTCCTCATAGATATCTCCAAATACTGTACCAATTGCACACCCACTAGTTGTTATTTTCTTTCTTAATTTATTTTCATAATTTGTTTTACGTTTTGTTCGTACAACAACCACACCTAAATCTTTATCAATTTCAACTTTTGAAATTATGTCATTTTTCTTAAGCATATTTTGATTTAATAAATACCCAACTGCAAGATATTTTGGATGATCGCTAATAGACATTAGCGTTACTATCTCTTGATTATTTAGAAAAATTGTAAGAGCTTTTTCATTAATGACTTTAGAAATTATTTTATTCCCTTTCTCATCAAGACCATCTAGTTTTGTAATTAAAGACTTATTATTAATATCAGGTGATACTAAATATTTCTCTTTTTTTGCCATATGTTGTAATTAAACTAATAATATAAATGAACATATTAGAAATTTTCACAAATTCCATACTATTAATTATTACTCTAGATAATGAGCTATGGGACATTATACTTTTATCCTTATTTGTAAGTTTTACTGCCCTAATTATTGCATCATTATTCGGTTTTATAGTAGGGTACTATTTTGCAATTTATAATTTTTATTTCAAAAAAATTATTTTAATAATTATAAACTCATTGATGGGAATTCCTCCAGTTGTAGTTGGTTTAATTGTTTATTTTATTTTTGCATCCGGCGGACCTTTAGGTATCTTACAGCTTCTTTACACACCTTCTGCGATGATTATTGCCCAAACTATAATAATTTTTCCAATAATTGCCTCATTATCTCATGAGATATTTTCTAAAAATTGGTTTGAATTTAAAGATCAGATAAGATCATTAAATATTCCTTTTTGGGGTTCTGTAAAACTTTTATTTAATCATAGTTATTTTTTATTAATAACAACATTATTATCTGCTTTTGGAAGAGCAATTTCAGAAGTTGGCGCAGTTATGATTGTGGGTGGAAACATTGATCATTATACACGAGTAATGACCACCGCTATATCTTTAGAAACTAGAATGGGAAACTTAGAATACGCTATGGCTTTAGGGTTAGTTTTAATTTCAATAACAATTATTATTTACTCTCTTGTATATTTATTAAATAATAGACCAATTAAATGAAAATAGTAGGAATAGTTGGATGGAAAAACTCTGGAAAAACATATTTTGCAAGTAAAATTATTAATAAACTTAAAACTAAAAATTATCGTATTGCATCAATTAAGCACGCTCACCATGAATTTGAAATAGATCATAAAGGTACAGATAGCTTTATTCATAGAGAAGCAGGATCTTCACAAGTAATAGTAAGTTCATCAAAAAGATGGGCAAAAATTACTGAACTTAATAATTGTAAGGAACAAACTTTAAATGATTTATTAAAACAACTAAATGAAACTGATATTGTTATTGTAGAAGGTTTTAAAAATGATAATCATCCAAAAATTGAGATTATTAAAAAGGGTAGTAATCATCATTTATTTAATAAAATTTCAAATATAAAAGCAATAATTTCTGAAGAAGAAATCAATACAGACTTAAAACAATTTAAAAAAGATGAGATAGATAATATTGTTAACTTTATTTTAGAAAAAATGTAATGAATAAATCACCACTTACAAAAAGACAAATAATTGAATTTTTCAAAAAACAGAAAAATATTGTAATAAAATCAGAATTAGTAAACTTACAAAATTCGCGTGGAAGATTTTTATTTGAGGATTTAAAAAGTAAGGTAAACTTACCACCATTTAATAATTCTGCAGTAGATGGTTATGCATTACTAAAAAAAGATTTAAATAACAAATATTTTTATTGTTCTAGAAGAATAGCAGCTGGTGATAAAAAAAATATAAAAATTAAATCAGGTGAAGCTATACGAGTATTTACTGGTGCGAGAATGCCTTCCAATTCTTCCACTATAGTTATGCAAGAAAATATATTAATTGATAAAGATAAGATTAAAATTTTGAAATTTCCGAAATTTGGTGAAAATTATAGACTAAAAGGTGAGGATATTAGAAAGAACCAAAAAATTTTATCCAAAGGAACTAAAATTAATTACCAAAATATTAATTTAATTGCAGCTTCAGGTATTAGAAAAGTCAAAGTTTTTAAAAAAATTAAAATTGGCTTTTTTACAAGTGGTAATGAATTACGTAAACCAACTCACAATTTAAAAAATTCAGAAATTAATAATTCAAATTATTTTGCCCTTGATTCACTTCTTGATCAAAGATTTGTTTCAAAAAAATATTTTGGAAACTTAAAAGATAATTTAAAAGTTGTAAAAAGTAATCTTTTACGAGCTTCAAAAAAAAATAATATTATTATTACTGCTGGAGGTGCTTCAGTAGGTGAAGAGGACCATTTAATTGACGCATTATCAAGCTTAGGTAAGATTTTTTTTTGGAGAGCTGCAATTAAACCAGGTAGACCGATTGCCATAGGAAAAATAAATAGTTGTTATGTTATTTGTTTACCTGGAAACCCAGTATCAGTACAACTTTTATATGCTATGTTAATTAAACCATTAATAGAAAAATTATCAGGAGGATTCTTCAAATTACCTAATTCAAAAAAAATAATTTGTAATTTTAGTATGAAGAAGAAAACGCAAAGAATGGAATGGCTAAGAATAATTAAAAAAACAATAAACAATCAAGATGTAGCTATTAAATATCCAAAGCAAGGATCTGGAATGATTAGCTCAGTTTCATACTCTGATGGGATTATAGAAATAAACGAAGATATATCTGAAGTAAAAAAAGGTGATATATTTAATTACTACGATTTTGAAACTCTGTTTTAGGTTTCCTTTTTAAACTTATACTTAATAACTATTTTTCCGTCTTCTTTAGTACAACTTAAATATTCAAATTTCGATTGTTCACAGTAATGCTCAAAATCTGCTTCTGCTAAAGGATCTGTTGCTATCACTTTGATAACAACATCTTCTGTTAATTCTGAAGCAAGTTTCCTTGCTTTAAGAACAGGGATAGGACATTCTGTACCACTAGTATCAAGAACTATTTCATAATTTTCAACCAAATCTTTCATGACATTTTGTTACTTAATATATATTATAATAATTGGAACGGTAGAATGGATAAATTTGTTTCTCAAACAGAAACTTCTTTAAAAAAAAAGAAGAGAAGATGGTCGCCTAAAGGAAGGCAGGTTGAAGATATTTATCTCGATGAAGTATCTAAACTTTTTATTGCAACTAACTTTAAGCGAGACGAGTTGATTGAATATTTGCATGTTTTGCAGGACAATTTTGGAGTTTTGTATGATAAGCATCTTGTGGCACTATCAACATTAACAAATTTACCTCTTACCGAAATTTATGAAGTAGCAACATTTTATGCTCATTTTAACATAGTTAAAAATAGTGAAAATTATAATCCTATTAAAGTGGTTAGAGTATGTGAAAGTTTAACATGTGAATTATTTGGCTCACATAAATTACTAGATGATCTGAAAAGTTTACAAAATCAAAATATTAAAGTTGTTCCAGGTCCTTGTATGGGGAGATGTCAAGTTGCTCCAACAGTTTGTGTTGGTAAAAATTATGTTGATAATGCTAATTTAACAGCTGTAAAAAAAACAATAGAGGATAATAAATTTGATCCAATTATTCCTGATTATATTGATTTACAACAATATAAGAAACAAGGTGGATACGAAGTTGCAAAAAAAATTAAACAAGGTGAAATTTCAAAAAAACAAATACTAGATTCAATTAATGAAAGTGGTTTGAAGGGTAAGGGCGGAGCAGGTTTTCCTACTGGAAAAAAATGGGAAATTGTATCAGGATATAAAGGAAATAAATATGTAGCTGTAAATGGTGATGAAGGAGAGCCCGGCACATTTAAAGACAGATCTTATCTTGAGAGAGATCCTCATAGATTTTTGGAAGGTGCTTTAATTGCATCAACTTTCATTAGTGCTGATAAAGTATATATTTATATGAGAGATGAATATCCTGCCGTAATTAAAATTTTGAATGATGAAATAAAAAAGTTAGAACAAGAAAATATAATTTCTAAAGATCATTTTATAGTAAGAAGAGGTGCAGGTGCTTACATTTGTGGTGAAGAGTCTGCAATGATTGAAAGTATAGAAGGTAAAAGAGGGCTGCCGCGACATAGACCTCCTTATGTTGCTGAGATTGGATTATTTGGATCACCTACATTAACAAATAATTTAGAAACATTATTTTGGATAAGAGATATAATTGAGAAAGGACCAAAATGGTTTGCTGATCAGGGTTCTGGTGGAAAAAAAGGATTTCATAGTTTTTCAGTTTCTGGTCATGTTAAAACACCAGGTGTAAAAGTTGCTCCTGCAGGTATTACAATTCAAGAATTAATTGATAATTATTGTGATGGTATGGAGGAAGGACACATATTTAAAGGATATCTTCCTGGCGGTGCTTCTGGAGGAATTTTACCAGCATCTATGAATAACATTCCTTTAGATTATGGCTCAAAAGAATTAACCGATGCTGGATGTTTTCTTGGTTCTGCAGCTATAGTAGTTTTATCTGATAAAGATAATATAAAGAATGTAGCCCTTAATCTACTTCGTTTCTTTGAGGAAGAAAGCTGTGGTCAATGCACGCCATGTAGAGCTGGTACAGAAAAAACAGTTAAATTAATGAAAGAAAAAAAATGGAACAAAGAAAAATTAGCTGACTTATCAGAAGTTATGTCTCAAGCTTCTATTTGTGGACTAGGTCAAGCAGCAACAAATCCACTTAACTCCGTACTAAAATATTTTGAAAACGAGATCACTTATGAGTGAAAACAAAATTAAATTTTATTTAAATGATAAAAAAGTTGAGGCTCTTCAAGATGAAACAATTTGGCAAGTTGCTAATAGGCTTGGGACTGAAATACCACATTTATGTTATGCGAATAAACCAGGTTACAGAGCTGATGGTAATTGTAGAGCTTGTATGGTTGAAATTGAGGGAGAAAGAGTATTAGCAGCTTCATGTATTAGAAAACCTACTAATGAAATGAAGGTAAATACTTCATCTGAGAAAGCAAAAAAATCTAGAGAGTTAGTTTTTGAACTACTTTTATCAGATCAGCCCGAAAGAGATATTTCGCATGATAATGATTCAAAATTTTGGAATTGGATAGATAAAGTAGAAGTTAAGGAAAGCAGATTCCCAAAAAAAACTCCCTGCCAATCTGATACTTCACACCCAAGCATGGCCGTTAATTTAGATGCATGTATTCAATGCAACCTGTGTGTGAGAGCTTGCAGAGAAGTTCAAGTTAATGATGTCATAGGTATGGCTTACAGAGGAGAAAATTCAAAAATTGTTTTTGATTTTGATGATCCAATGGGTGATAGCACTTGTGTTGCTTGTGGTGAATGTGTTCAAGCGTGTCCGACTGGTGCACTTATGCCAGCCTCAGTTGTTGATAAAGATGGTGTTGGTCACAGTCATGTAGATAAAAAAGTTAACAGTGTGTGTCCATATTGTGGTGTCGGATGTCAAATTGAATACAATGTTAAAGATAATAAAATAAAATATGTAAATGGTATTGATGGTCCAGCTAATAAAAATAGATTGTGTGTCAAAGGCAGGTTTGGTTTTGATTATGTCAATAATCCTGAAAGACTTACAAAGCCATTAATAAGGATTAAAGGTAAGATGAAAGACCTACATCCAAGTATAAATTTTTCTAATATTCATGAATATTTTAGAGAAGCTAGTTGGGAAGAAGCAATAGATTTTGCAGCTGAAGGTTTTCTTGATTTAAAAAAGAAAAGAAATGGAAAAAGCAATTTAGCTGGTTTTGGATCAGCAAAGTGTTCTAATGAGGAAGCTTATTTATTTCAAAAACTTATAAGAACTGGTTTTAATACAAATAATGTTGATCATTGCACCCGTCTGTGTCATGCATCATCTGTTGCTGCTCTATTAGAAACTATTGGTTCAGGAGCTGTTACAGCTCCTTTTTACGAAGTTGAACATTCGGATGTAATTATAGTGATTGGAGCTAATCCAACTGAAAATCATCCAGTTGCTGCAACATTTTTTAAAAATGCTGCAAAAAAAGGATCTAAATTAATTGTAATGGATCCAAGAGGTCATGCATTGAAAAAACATGCAACTCATATGTTGCAATTTAAACCAGGATCTGATGTGGCCCTACTTAATTCAATAATGAATGTCATAATTGAAGAAAATTTATTTAATACAGAATATATAAAAAAACAAACTGAGGGCTTTGACAAACTAAAAAAACATTTAAAAAATTTTTCACCTGATATTATGGAAAATGAAACGG
Organism: uncultured Alphaproteobacteria bacterium; assembly: GCA_902628645.1. GTDB lineage: Bacteria > Pseudomonadota > Alphaproteobacteria > HIMB59 > CACPNW01. Next base: position 15,687 of record CACONS010000009.1, read on the forward strand.
GTATTTCTGCAGATTTAATTCGAGAAGTTGCAAGACTATATGCAAATACTGATAAAGGAATAATATTTTGGGGTATGGGAGTTTCTCAGCATGTACATGGAACTGATAATGCAAGATGTTTAATATCCTTAGCATTAATGACAGGTAATGTTGGTAAAAGGGGCGCAGGTTTGCATCCATTAAGAGGACAAAATAATGTTCAAGGTGCATCTGATGCAGGTTTGATACCGATGATGTACCCAGATTATCAATTAGTAGAAAAAAACAACAACAAAGATTTTTTTGAAAAATTTTGGAATGCCCCTTTGGACGATAAGAAAGGACTAACAGTGGTAGAAATTATGGATGCGATCCATGAAAAGACAATAAGAGGGATGTACATCTTAGGCGAAAATCCTGCAATGTCTGATCCCGATCTTAATCATGCAAGAGAAGCATTGCAGATGTTAGATCATTTAGTTGTTCAAGATATTTTTCTCACAGAAACTGCTACCTACGCAGATGTTATTTTTCCTGCTTCTGCTTGGCCTGAAAAGAATGGAACAGCAACTAATACAAATAGACAAGTACAAATGGGAAGAAAAGCAATCGATGCTCCAGGCGATGCTAAAGAGGATTGGTGGATTACTAATGAATTAGGTAAGAAAATGGGTTTAGATTGGAATTATAATCACCCAAAAGAAATTTATGAAGAAATGTCCTTAACAATGCCATCTTTAAATAATATTTCATGGGACAGACTTGATATTGAAAACTCAGTTACCTATCCTAGCAAATCACCGACTACACCAGGAGAAGAAATAGTATTTGGTGACAAATTTCCGAATGAAACTGGAAAAGGAAAGTTTGTTCCAGCAAGTGTTACCCCACCAAATGAAATGCCTGATGAAGATTTTGCTTTAATTTTAACTACAGGCAGACAATTAGAGCACTGGCATACTGGAGCTATGACAAGAAAAGCTTCAAACTTGGATGCTATTGAACCAGAACCATCAGTATCAATATCTCCTAACGATATTTTAAAGAATGATATGAAACCAGGTGATAAAATAAAAGTTTCAACTAGAAGAGGATCTTTAGACATTAGAATTAGGCAAGACAGAGCTATACCTGAAGGCGTTATATTTATTCCTTTTTGTTACAACGAAGCCGCAGCAAATCTATTAACTAATCCAGCTTTAGATCCATATGGAAAAATTCCAGAATTTAAATATTGTGCGGCCAAAATTGAAAAGATATAAAATTTATATGATAAAAAAAACATTAATAATTTTATTTCTTGTATTTAGTCCGATTACAGCTTGCTCAACATTAAGTGAAATAAATGAAAGAGCAAAAGGTGATGGAGTCCCTTATATTCCTGGAATTTAACTTATAAAATTCTTGTCGAATTTATAATTTAATATAAATGCATTTTTATTGCCGCGTTAGCTCATTTGGTAGAGCAGTTGATTTGTAATCATCAGGTAGTCAGTTCGATTCCGACACGCGGCACCATCTCATATGAATGTTAGCTTGAGTAAAATTGATACAAAGCTATTGATGTTGCATTAGCAACATTCAAACTATCTATTTCAAATTTTAAAATATTTTTCATATTAATCTGTATTATTTCATCACATTCTTTTTTTACTAATTCTCTAATACCTTTACCCTCTGAACCAAAAACTAAAACTGACTTTCTTGAAAAATTTAATGTTGAATTTTTACTTTTTGAACTGTCAAAACCATAAATCCAATAATTATTTTTTTTAAGAAAAGAAATTGATCTTCTAATGTTTGTTACTCTAATATAATTTACTATCTCTGCAGCACCAGATGCTGATTTATATAGTGATGATGTTAATTCTGGTGAATTATCTTTTCCAACTATAATTCCTGCACAATCAAATAATGCACATGATCTCATTATTGAGCCAATATTTTGAGGATCAGTTACTTGATCTAAAATTAATATTACTGATTTTGACTTTTTGCTCTCTGTTTTTACAAACTCTTCTAAACTAGGCCTAGAAAAATCTTTTGTTTTAAGAACTAATCCCTGTGTAGTATTCTCACTTCCAAATCTTCTTACGAATTCATTTTGAGGAAGAATAGTAATTTTTTGTATCTTAGATTCATATTTTTTAGCCAAATTAATCTGATTTTTACTAATTATTAGCTCAATTTTCTCTCTTTTATCATTTTGAATGGCTGCATTAACAGAGTGTTGACCAAAAATTGTATGAATTCCTTGGTTTTTATTAGTTTTTTTGTCTCTGAAGTTACTCATAATTTAATATCACAGATTTGTCTAATTAATACAATCTAGATATATACAAAATGCCATTTTTTGTCTAAAAGGCCGTTGCTTTTACGAGTATACGTATTTTGCATGGGTAGTGTTGCTGTTTTAGATTGACATATATACTAATTTATTAGTATTGGCCAATTTCTTCAAATGGAGGGGTGGTCGAGTGGTTAAAGGCAGCGGACTGTAAATCCGCCCGCGTGAGCGTACGTAGGTTCGAATCCTACCCCCTCCACCATTATGGAGGTAAAGGGATTAAAGCATTAAAGTGAGTGTGTGAAGCAGTCAGTTTAGTTGCGGGTGTAGCTTAGTGGTAAAGCTCCAGCCTTCCAAGCTGGCTACGAGGGTTCGATTCCCTTCACCCGCTCCATAACAAAAAATTATTGGGGTAAAAAAAAATGGCTAAAGCAAAATTCGAAAGAAATAAACCGCATTGTAACATAGGTACTGTCGGTCACGTTGACCATGGTAAAACAACATTAACTGCTGCTATAACAAAAATATTAGCAGAATCAGGTGGAGCAGAATTTACAGATTATGCAAACATTGATAAAGCGCCTGAAGAGAGAGAGCGTGGAATTACTATTTCAACGGCACACGTTGAATATGAAACTGAATCAAGACACTATGCTCACGTTGACTGTCCTGGACACGCTGATTATGTTAAAAACATGATAACTGGTGCAGCCCAAATGGATGGTGGTATCCTAGTTGTAAATGCAGCTGATGGACCAATGCCTCAAACAAGAGAACACATACTATTAGCAAGACAGGTGGGAGTACCCGCTCTTGTTGTATACATGAACAAAGTTGATCAAGTAGATGATAAAGAGTTGATCGATCTTGTTGAAATGGAAATTAGAGAACTGCTAACATCTTATGAATTCCCTGGTGATACTATCCCAATCATTAAAGGTTCAGCTTTAGCAGCATTAGAAGGCAGAGACGATGAAATTGGTAAAAATTCAATTATGGAATTAATGAAAGCGGTTGACGAACATATACCACAACCTAGTCGACCTGTAGACCAGCCTTTCTTAATGCCCGTTGAGGATGTTTTTTCAATTTCTGGAAGAGGTACAGTTGTAACTGGTAGAATTGAACAAGGACAAGTAAAAGTTGGAGAGGAAATTGAAATTCTAGGAATAAGAGAACCTCAAAAAACTACTTGTACTGGCGTCGAGATGTTTAGAAAACTTCTGGACTCTGGTGAAGCAGGAGATAATGTAGGTGTTCTTCTTCGTGGAACAAAAAGAGAAGAAGTTGAACGTGGTCAAGTGTTAGCAAAACCTGGTTCAATTAAACCTCATACTAAATTTAAAGCAGAAGCATATGTATTAAAAAAAGAAGAGGGTGGTAGACATACTCCATTCTTTTCAAACTACAGACCTCAATTCTACTTTAGAACAACTGATGTAACTGGAACTATCAAATTACCAGAAGGTACCGAAATGGTAATGCCTGGTGATAATATCGCTATGGAAGTTACTCTTTTGTCTCCAATTGCAATGGATAAAGGCTTAAAATTTGCAATTAGAGAAGGTGGAAGAACAGTTGGCGCTGGAGTTGTTGCTGAAATTATTGAATAGTTTTAGAGACCGCTCTATCAGTTAGCCAATACTTATTAGGAGTGTAGCTCAACTGGTAGAGCACCGGTCTCCAAAACCGGGGGCTGCGGGTTCAAGTCCTGCCACTCCTGCCAAGAGAAATGAAAATATGAATATTGAAAAAAAGAAAACATCACCAGCTCTTTTTGTAAGACAAGTTAGACAAGAATTACAAAAAGTGACTTGGCCTCAAAGAAGAGATACTTTCATTTCTTCTGCAATAGTTATATTATTAATAATATTATTCTCATTGTTTTTTCTTTTAACTGATCAAATATGGTCTTTTTCAATAAGAAAAATAATTGAAATAGGTTCAGGTTTTTAATGAATAAAGCAAGATGGTACGTTCTTCACGCCTACTCAGGTTATGAAAAAAAAGTCGCTGACAGCATTCTAGACCAAGCAACAAAACTTGGCGTTAAAGAACACATTGAAGAAATATCTGTTCCTGTTCAAAATATTGTTGAAGTAAAAAGAGGTGTAAGAGTTAATACAGAAAGAAAAATATTTCCTGGCTATATACTTATTAAAATGAACTTAAATGATGATACTTGGCATATTATAAAAACAACTCCAAAATTAAGCGGTTTTTTGGGTAACAAAGGTAAACCAATTCCAATTAGTAATGCTGAAGCAAAAAGAATATCTGAACAAGTCATTGATGGTGTAGAAAAATCTAGACCTGCGATAATGTATGATGTTGGAGAACAAGTAAAAGTAATTGATGGACCTTTTGCATCATTTAATGGAGAGGTCGAACAAATAGATGAAGATAAAGCAAGATTAAGAGTGGCTGTTTCAATCTTTGGAAGATCAACACCTGTTGATTTAGAATATTCTCAGGTAGAAAAGGTATAAACTATGGCTAAAGAAATTTTAGGATTAATCAAATTACAAATTCCTGCTGGAGGAGCAAACCCCTCACCTCCTGTTGGTCCTGCACTTGGACAAAGAGGTCTGAACATTATGGATTTTTGTAAAGCATTTAATGATAAAACAAAAGATTTAGAAAAAGGTGCACCAATTCCTGTTATTATAACTGCATACAAAGATAGAAGTTTTGACTTTACTACAAAATTACCACCAGTAAGTTTTTATCTTAAAAAAGCAGCAAAAATAAAAAAAGGAAACTCAACACCTGGAAGATCATTAGTAGGTAAAGTATCAATGCAAGACATTGAAAAAATTGCTAAAGAAAAAATGCAAGATTTAAATGCTATTGATTTAAATGGAGCAGTGAATATGGTTAAAGGATCTGCCGTTTCCATGGGTATGGAGGTAGTGGGTTAATGAAAATAACAAAAAATAGAAAACAAATGTTAAATAGTTTAGATACTACAAAGGTTTACGAGCCACTAGAGGCAATCAAAATTTTAAAAGAAAAATCATACGTAAAGTTTAAAGAGACAATTGATATTTCAATTAATCTTGGAATTGACAGTAACAAAACTGATCAAAACATTAAAGGTGTTGTAAATCTTCCTAATGGAACAGGAAAAACTGTAAAGGTCGCAGTAATTGCTAATGATGACAAACAAAATGATGCAAAAATTAATGGTGCAGATTTGGTAGGAAGTGATGATTTAATTGAAACAATTTCTAATTCAAAAATAGAATTTGATGTTCTAATTGCAACTCCAGATATGATGCCTAAATTAGGTAAAGTAGCAAAAATACTTGGTCCAAAAGGGTTAATGCCAAATCCTAAACTTGGTACTGTAACCAATGAAATTTCTCAATCAGTAAAAGATGCTAAATCAGGTCAGGTTAAATTTAAAAATGATAAATCTGGTATAGTTCATGCTGGTGTTGGCAAACTAGATTTTAGTGAAGAAGATTTGTTAGAAAATATTAAAACATTTTATTCTTCAGTCAGTAAAAGTAAACCCGATGCAGTTAAGGGTTCTTTTATAAAAAAGGTTACCATAGCTTCAACTATGGGAGTTGGATTAAATATTAACCAAGCTAGCTTGCGTTAATTAATCCAAAAGATGATCTTTGATCATCACCTGTCAAAGACTGCAGGAGCTTTGAGCTTAATTTCCTGCATAGACTGAAGCGAGTCATTGATTTGCTTCTTGACAGGCTTTAAATTAGTTTGATGGGCAAACTAATTTTAGCTAATATTGGATCTTTTTGGATCCAGTTAAAACCGAGGTTGACGTGAAACGTTCTGAAAAAAAAGATTTTGTTAGTAATCTTAAAGAAGACTTTTCAAATGCTACCTCTGTAATTGTGGCCGAGTATTCCGGGCTAACAGTTAATGAAACAGAGCAGCTTAGAAAAGAAATGAGAGATAACGGAGCAAAATTTAAAGTAACTAAGAACAGACTCACTAAACTTGCTATATCTGAAACTCAATTTAAAGATATTTCAGAACTTTTTAAAGGTCCAACAGCAATTGCTTACTCTGATGATGCAGTAGCACCAGCAAAAGTAGCCGTTAGTTTTGAGAAAAAATTTGAAAAGTTTAAAATTATTGGTGGAGGTTATAATGGTGAGAAAATTGATAAAGAAAAAATTGATTTTCTTGCAAAATTACCTTCTTTAGATGAGTTAAGGGGAAAAATATTAGGATTAATTAACGCGCCAGCTCAAAAAATTGCTTCAATTACAATTGAGCCAGGGGCACAAGTTGCAAGATTAATTAGTGCTAACAGTAGCAATCAACAAGAGTCGAACTAGGTAAATAAGGAGAAATAAATGGCTGATTTAAATAAAATTGTTGAAGATTTATCTTCCCTAACAGTTCTTGAGGCAGCTGAATTAAGTAAACTATTAGAGGAGAAATGGGGTGTATCCGCCGCTGCACCAGTAGCAGTAGCAGCAGCTCCAGCCGCTGGTGGAGGAGAGGCCGCAGCAGAGGAGAAAACAGAATTTGATGTTGAATTATCTGAAGCAGGATCAAATAAAATTGCTGTTATCAAAGAGGTTAGAACCATTACTGGTCTTGGATTAAAAGAAGCAAAAGACTTAGTTGAAGGTGCACCTAAACCACTTAAACAGGGTGTTAAGAAGGAAGAAGCTGAAGAAATGAAAAAAACATTAGAAGCAGCTGGCGCAAAAGTTACATTAAAATAAGTTGTAGGCCTTTATAGGCCTACAAATTTGAACAGATTTATAGAAGGAGCAAAAGTGAGTTTAGATCATATAAATTTAAAAAAAATAAGAAAATCATTTGGTAAAATCCCACTTGTAACTTCTCTTCCAAATTTAGTTGAGGTTCAAAAAAGATCGTTTGACAGTTTTTTGCAATTAAGAACTGATCCTGAAAAAAGGGATAACATTGGTCTTCATTCAATTTTTAAATCAGTATTTCCAATTCATGACTATGCAGAGAGAGCTACCGTTGATTATGTTAGTTATAATTTAGGTATTCCAAAATATGATGTTGAGGAATGTTCTCAAAGAGGAATGACATATGGAGCTCCACTTTTAGTAAATTTTCGTCTAATAATTTGGGATATAGATGAAATAGCAGGAACTAAATCTGTTCGAGATATCAAAGAACAAGAAGTTTACATGGGTGACATACCTCTTATGACAAAAAACGCTACATTTGTTATTAATGGGACAGAAAGAGTTGTAGTTAGTCAAATGCATAGGTCGCCTGGTGTTTTTTTCGATCATGACTACGGAAAAACTCATACAAGTGGAAAATATCTTTTTAACGCAAGGATCATTCCTTACAGAGGTTCCTGGCTGGATTTTGAGCACGATGCTAAAAATAATATACATGCAAGAATAGATAGAAAAAGAAAGTTTCCAGTAACAACTTTATTTAAATGTTTACTTAGTAATATTTCTGAAAAGTACATTTTAGAATGTGAAAATAATAAAATAGAACCTGATCCAAAAAGAATTTTAGGAATGACTGGTGAAGAAATATTATCACTATTTTATGAAAATGTTTTATACAAAAAAAATGAATATGGTTGGACTTCTAAACAAGATCTAAATTTTTTAAAAGGAAAAATCCTTAACTTTGATTTATTAGATTCTAAAAATGGAAAAGTAATTTTAGAAAAAGGCACAAAGGTTAATCAGAAAATTATTAATGATTTAAAAAAGAAAAATCTAACAAACATTACCATAACCGAAGAATCTATAATTGGTTTTTATATATCCTCTGATATAATTGATGAAAAAACTGGAAAAATATATTTTGAAGCTGGTCATGAAATAGATGAAGTATTTATAGATTTTATTAATCAACATAAAATTAGCAGACTCGATATTTTAAAGGCAGATAATATCGAAATTGGATCATATATAAGGAATACACTTCAACTAGATAAAGCAAGATCTAGAGAAGAAGCATTGTTCGAAGTTTTTAAAATATTGAGACCTGGAGAACCACCCACAATAGAAACTGCTGAAAATTTATTCAACAATCTTTTCTTCAATGCTGATAGATACGATTTATCTTCTGTCGGTAGATTAAAAATTAGTGCTAAATTTAAAAAAGATACATCAATAGAACAAAGAGTTTTAGATAAAAGTGATATCTTAGATGTTGTTAAACATATGCACAATCTAATTGATGGTAAAGGTGAAATTGACGATATTGACCATTTAGCCAACAGAAGAGTTAGATCAGTTGGAGAGCTTCTTGAAAATCAATATCGAATTGGCCTATTAAAAATGGATAGGGCAATTAAAGAAAGATTAAGTTCCCTTGAAGTTGATAATATTATGCCCCAAGACATCGTAAATGCAAAACCCGTGGTTGCATCAATTAAAGAGTTTTTTGGTTTAAGTCAACTAAGTCAATTTATGGATCAAACAAATCCGTTGAGTGAAATTACACACAAAAGAAGAGTTTCTGCTTTAGGACCTGGGGGTTTAAATAGAGAACGGGCTGGATTTGAAGTTAGGGATGTCCACCAAACTCATTACGGAAGAATATGTCCAATCGAAACACCAGAAGGTGCAAATATTGGTTTAATTAATAGCCTGGCATCATATTCAAGAATTAACAAATACGGTTTTATAGAAACCCCTTATAGAATTGTTAATTCTGGAAAAGTTACAGATAAAGTAATTTATCTTAGTGCAATTGATGAAGAAGATTTCGTAATTGCTCAGGCAAATGCCGAGATAGATAAAAAAGGTAAATTTTCCAATCAAATTGTTAGTTGTCGAAAAAATGGTGAGTTTATAAATGTAGATATTGAAGCCATTGATTTGATGGATGTATCACCTCAACAGTTAGTATCTGTTGCATCTTCACTTATTCCCTTTTTAGAGAATGATGATGCAAATAGAGCTCTTATGGGATCAAATATGATGAGGCAAGCAGTACCTCTAATAAAACCTAAAGCCCCATTAGTTGGAACTGGTATGGAATATACTGTTGCCAATGATAGTGGTTCAACGATAGTAGCTAAAAGAGAGGGGATAGTTGATCAATTAGACGCTAATAGAATAGTAATTAGAATAACTGATAAAAATGATAAATCACTAAACAAAATTGATATTTATAATCTCGCAAAATTTCAGAGATCAAATCAGAATACATGTATAACTCAAAGACCTTTAGTTAATGTAGGAGATAAAGTTTTAAAAAATCAAGTTATAGCAGATGGACCTGCAACAGATTTAGGTGAACTTGCTTTAGGCAGAAATGTACTTGCTGCATTTATGCCTTGGAATGGATATAATTTTGAGGATTCAATTTTAATATCAGAAAAAGTTGTTCAGGATGATGTATTTACTTCAATACACGTAGAAGAATTTGAAGTTATGTCTAGAGATACAAAATTGGGTCCTGAAGAAATAACAAGAGATATTCCAAATGCTAGTGAAGAAATGTTGGTAAACTTAGATGAAACAGGAATAGTTTATGTGGGCGCTGAAGTTAATGCTGGAGATATATTAGTTGGAAAAGTTACACCTAAAGGTGAGTCTCCAATGACTCCTGAAGAGAAATTATTGAGAGCAATATTTGGAGAAAAAGCAGCTGATGTCAAAGACACCAGCTTGCGTGTCCCTCCAGGTGTTAAAGGAACAATTGTTGAAATTCGAGTCTTCTCAAGAAGAGGTATTGAAAAGGATGAGCGTGCTATAAGTATTGAAAACCATCAAATAGAAGTTATTGCTCGAGATAGAGATGATGAATTAAAAATTTTGGAAAAAAGTTTTGGTAATCACTTAAGAGAACTTTTGAATAATCAAACATTTGTATCTGGACTAGATAATCTGAAAAAAAATTCTCAAATTAGATATGAGGAAATTGAAAATTTACCACTTGGTGATTTACTTAAAATAAACATTTCTGATGATAAAAAAAGTAGTCAAATTGAATCTTTGGTAAAAAACTATGAGAACCAACTTGGAAATATTAATCAAAAATTTGAAAATAAAATTGACAAGATTCAAAGTGGTGATGAGTTGCTTCCAGGAGTATTAAAACTAATAAAAGTTTTTATTTCAGTAAAAAGAAAACTTCAGCCTGGAGATAAAATGGCAGGAAGACATGGAAATAAAGGAGTTATATCAAAAATATGTCCTGTAGAAGATATGCCCTATTTAGAAGATGGTACTCCTGTAGATATTGTATTAAATCCATTAGGAGTTCCAAGCAGAATGAATATAGGTCAAATTTTAGAAACACATCTAGGGTGGGCATCAGCTTCCTTAGGAAGACAAGTAAATGAAATGATAAAAAAAATACAATCTGAAGGTCAAACTAATGATTTAAGAAATAAATTACTTGAGATTTATAGTCTAGAAAACCATCAAAAATTAATTAAGAATATGAATGATGATGATGTTTTAGAATTAGGAAACAACCTTAAAGAAGGTATACCTTTTGCTACTCCTGTATTTGATGGTGCTAAAGAAAAAGACATAACAAACTTATTATCTCAGTCAGGTGTATCAAGTACTGGTCAAGAAATTTTATACGATGGAATAACAGGAAAAAAATTCGAAAGACCTGTAACAGTTGGTTACATGTACATGCTTAAACTTCATCATTTAGTAGATGAAAAAATACATGCAAGATCAATTGGGCCTTACAGTTTGGTAACGCAACAACCTCTTGGAGGTAAAGCTCAGTTTGGGGGCCAAAGATTTGGAGAAATGGAGGTTTGGGCATTAGAAGCTTATGGTGCAGCATATACATTACAGGAAATACTAACAATTAAATCAGATGATGTTGCTGGTAGAACCAAAGTATACGAGTCAATTGTAAAAGGAGACAATAATTTTGAATCAGGAACACCTGAGTCTTTTAATGTTATGGTCAAAGAACTTAGATCTCTTGGTTTAAATTTAGATTTTAAAGAAAATCTTAAAGAAAATAACTTAACTAACTTAATAGGGTCAAATGAATAAAGAGCTAACAAATATTTTCAATCAGAATTTAGGTGTTCAAAATTTTAACAGCCTTAAAATATCAATTGCTAGTCCTGACGATATAAGATCATGGTCGTTTGGTGAAATAAAAAAACCAGAAACAATAAATTATAGAACATTTAAACCAGAAAAGGATGGCTTATTTTGTTCAAGAATTTTTGGACCAGTTAAAGATTATGAGTGTCTTTGTGGAAAATATAAGCGTATGAAATTTAGAGGTATTATTTGCGAAAAATGTGGAGTTGAAGTTACCCTTTCAAAAGTAAGAAGAGATAGAATGGGTCATATTGAGTTAGCTGCTCCAGTTTCACACATTTGGTTTATGAAATCTTTACCTAGTAGAATTGCAACTCTTCTTGATATGACAATTAAAAATTTAGAAAAAGTGTTATATTTTGAACAATTTATTGTTGTTGAGCCTGGACTCACAGATTTGAAAAAAGGCGAAATAATATCTGAAGAACAATATATAGATTATCAAGATGAATATGGAGAAGACTCTTTTAGTGCTGCTATTGGAGCGGAGGCAATTGAACAAATGCTTCTTAGTATTGATCTGGATGCAGACTACAATCAATTAAAGATTGACTTAACTGAAACAAAGTCTGAATTAAAAAAGACTAAAATAACGAAAAGATTAAAATTAATAGAGTCATTTATTTTATCAAAAAATAAACCCGAGTGGATGATAATGAGAGTTTTACCTGTTATCCCTCCAGAGTTAAGGCCACTAGTTCCATTGGATGGTGGCAGATTTGCAACTAGTGATCTTAATGATTTATACCGAAGAGTTATTAATAGAAATAACAGATTAAAAAGACTAATCGACCTAAGAGCTCCTGATATAATAATTAGAAATGAAAAAAGAATGCTTCAGGAATCTGTAGATGCTTTATTTGATAATGGAAGAAGGGGCAGAGTAATAACTTCTACTAATAAGAGGCCTCTCAAGTCATTATCTGATATGCTTAAAGGTAAACAAGGAAGATTTAGACAAAACCTTCTTGGAAAAAGGGTCGATTACTCGGGAAGGTCAGTAATTGTCGTTGGTCCAAACCTTAAACTTCATCAATGTGGGATTCCAAAAAAAATGGCATTAGAGCTCTTTAAACCATTTATATTTCATAAACTCGATATTTATGGTTGGGCCAACACTATAAAAGCTGCAAAAAAATTAGTTGAAAAAGAGGATCCTAGAGTTTGGGATATATTAGAGGAGGTAATTAGAGAACACCCAGTTCTATTAAATAGAGCCCCAACTTTACACAGATTAGGTATTCAAGCATTTGAGCCAACTTTAATTGAAGGTAAGTCAATTCAGCTACATCCATTAGTTTGTACAGCTTTTAATGCTGATTTCGATGGTGATCAAATGGCTGTCCACGTTCCATTGAGTTTGGAAGCCCAACTTGAAGCAAGAGTTTTAATGATGAGTACAAATAATATTTTATCACCTTCAAGTGGAAAGCCTATAATCGTACCTTCACAAGATATTGTCCTTGGAATCTATTATTTGTCAATAATGAGAGACAAACAAATTGGTGAAGGGAGAACATTTATTGACTTAAATGAAATCGAAAAAGCTTTAGAGAATGGTGATATCAGTTTGCATACTAAAATTAATGCAAGAATATCTTTAAATGATAGAGACTATGATAAAGTTGAAACAACACCTGGTAGGATGATACTAGGAAATATACTTCCTAAAAATAAAAATATTAATTACGATATGATTAATAAGGTTCTCACAAAAAAAGAAGTCAGTAATATAATTGATGCTGTTTACAGATTTTGTGGTCAGAAAGAAACTGTTCTATTTGCTGATCATATAATGCAGATAGGATTTAAATATGCTGCTGTAGCTGGTATTTCTTTTGGAAAAGATGATCTAATTATTCCTTCAGATAAAGATATACTTCTTAATGCAACACAAAATAAAGTTCAAGAATACGAAAATCAATATCAAGATGGATTAATTACTCAGGGGGAAAAATATAACAAAGTTGTTGATGCATGGTCTGAATGTACAAATAAAGTAGCAGATAAAATGCTAGATGTTATATCAACTCCTTCAGATGATCAGCCTATTAATTCTGTTTACATGATGGCACACTCAGGAGCTAGAGGTTCAGCTGCTCAACTTAAACAGTTATCAGGAATGAGAGGTCTGATGGCCAAACCCTCTGGAGAAATTATTGAAAACCCTATTAAATCAAATTTTAAAGAGGGTTTATCAGTTCTTGAATATTTTACCTCAACTCATGGAGCAAGAAAAGGGCTTGCTGATACCGCACTAAAAACTGCAAGTAGTGGTTATTTAACTAGAAGACTTGTTGACGTAGCACAAGACGCTGTTATTCGTGAAATTGATTGCCAAACAACAAATGGTGTTATGGTAGAGGAAATTGTTGAGTCAGGAAATATAACATCTCCTCTTACAGAGAGAATTCTTGGTAGAACACCGGTTCAAGATATTAAAGACGAAAATAATCAAATTATTGTTAATGCTGGAGATATAATTTCTGAGATGCACTTAGAGTCAATAGCAAATTTAGGTTTAAGATCATTAAAGATTAGGTCTGTTTTAACATGTGAAACTGAGGATGGAATATGTTCAAAGTGTTATGGGAGAGATCTTGCGAGAGGAACACCTGTCAATATGGGTGAAGCTGTAGGTATAATTGCAGCGCAATCAATCGGAGAACCAGGTACACAGTTAACTATGCGAACTTTTCATATTGGTGGGGCTGCTAGCTCCTCGGTTGAACAGTCTAACGCTACATCACCAGTTTCTGGTAAAATTAAGTTAGAGAATATAAAAATTATTGAAGATCGTTTTAAAAATAAGATAGTTTTAAGTAGAAACGGTAAAATTAAAATAGTTGATAAAAATATTGATAATTACTCTTCAAATATTCCTTTTGGCTCTAAACTACTTGTAAATGATGGAGACGAAGTTGAAAACAATCAAATACTTGCAGAATGGGATCCTTATACTTTACCAATTATTGCTGAAAAGGATGGATACGTAACATATGTTGATTTGAAACAAGGTGTATCATTTAGAGAGTCAATTGATGATACAACTGGTATTTCTAGTAAAATAGTAATTGATTGGAGTCAAAATCAAAAAAGTAAAAATTTTAAGCCTGCAATTAATATTGGAGATAAATCATTAGAAAACAACGACAAAGATAGTAACATCGCAAATTATCCAATGTCTATAGACTCCATTTTGAGTGTTGAAGATGGTCAAGAGGTATCCGCTGGCCAAGTAATAGCCAGAATACCAAAAGAATCTTCCAAAACAAAAGATATTACAGGGGGCCTTCCAAGAGTCGCAGAATTATTTGAAGCAAGAAAACCAAAAGATCCTGCTATAATGTGTGAAATTGATGGTAAGGTTTCATTTGGAAAAGATTACAAAAACAAAAGAAGATTAATTGTTACTTCTTTAGATGAACAAAACAGTGTTGAGCTTTTAATTCCTAGATCAAAGTATTTGAATGTACAGGAAGGTGATTTTGCCAAAAAAGGTGATATTCTTGTTGAAGGGACACCGGTTCCTCACGATATATTAAGAATTCTTGGAGTCGAAGAGTTAGCAAGGTACTTAGTCAGAGAAGTTCAATCTGTTTACAAACTTCAAGGAGTTTATATAAATGATAAGCATATAGAAACCATCGCAAGACAAATGCTTCAAAAAGTTCTAATTAAAGAACCAGGAGACTCAAAACTTATTTCAGGAGAACAAATACAAAGAAGAGATGTAATAAAACTTAATAAATTACTCTCAAAAGAAGGAAAAAAAGAAGTTGTTTATGAGCCAGTTCTTCTGGGCATTACTAAAGCTAGTTTACAGACTGGATCATTTATTTCTGCTGCATCTTTTCAAGAAACCACGAAAGTTCTAACCGATGCTGCCACCTTAGGCAAAGTCGACACACTTAATGGTCTCAAAGAAAACGTAATAGTTGGAAGACTAATACCAGCAGGAACAGGAAAAATGACTTCAGACTACGAAAATATAGCCTTCGAAAGAGATAAAGAAATAATTGACAAAAATCAGTCAGAAAATTCTGAAAATTAGCATTATTTTAGGATATCTTCTTGACTTTATTGTTATCAATTAATAAAGACCCATACGATTTGTTAAAGGTCGTGGATTAATTTCCAAACACTTAACTTGAGGATAAAATGCCAACAATTAATCAACTTGTAAGAAAAGGTAGATCTGCAGTAAGAAAAAGAAACAAGGTTCCTGCCTTAGATAAAAGTCCTCAAAAAAGAGGTGTTTGCACAAGAGTGTACACCACAACTCCAAAGAAACCAAACTCAGCATTAAGAAAAGTAGCAAGAGTAAAGTTAACAAATGGACAGGAAGTATCAGCGTATATACCCGGTGAAGGACATAACCTTCAAGAACATTCCGTTGTACTAATAAGAGGTGGACGTGTTAAAGATCTTCCAGGAGTAAGATATCACATTTTGAGAGGAACACTTGATACACAAGGTGTGTCGTCAAGAAAACAGAGAAGATCACTTTACGGTGCTAAACGTCCTAAATAAATATGTCACGTAGAAGAGCAGCCGAAAAAAGAACAATTCTACCAGATCACAAGTATAAGGATTTAGTTCTTGCTAAATTTATGAACAGAATTATGCTAGATGGAAAGAAATCCACTTCAGAGAGAATAGTTTACGGTGCTTTTGATATAGTTTCTAAAAAAACTGATAAAACGCCTATAGAGTTTTTTCATGAAGCTTTAAATAATGTAAAACCATCATTGGAAGTTAGGTCTAGACGAGTAGGTGGGGCTACATATCAAGTTCCAATGGAAGTTAGGCCTAAAAGAGCACAGACACTTGCTATGAAATGGATCGTCGACTCTGCTACAAAAAGAAATGAAAAAACTATGAAAGAAAGAGTTGCTAACGAAATAATTGATGCATTTAATAATAAAGGAAACTCAGTAAAAAAAAGAGAAGAGACTCATAAAATGGCTGATGCAAATAGGGCCTTCTCACACTTTAGATGGTAATTTTTTATGACTAGATCACATCCATTAACTAAATATAGAAATATAGGTATCATGGCTCACATTGATGCTGGTAAGACAACAACCACAGAAAGAATTTTATACTACACTGGTAAATCACATAAAATTGGAGAAGTTCATGATGGTGCTGCAACAATGGATTGGATGGAACAAGAACAAGAAAGAGGTATTACTATTACTTCTGCTGCAACTACATGTTTTTGGAAAGATCATCGAATAAATATTATTGATACACCTGGCCATGTTGACTTTACAATCGAAGTTGAAAGATCTTTAAAGGTTCTAGATGGCGCCGTAGCTGTATTTGATGGAGTTGCAGGTGTTGAACCTCAATCAGAAACAGTATGGAGGCAAGCAGATAAATACAAAGTTCCGCGTATGTGTTTTGTCAATAAATTAGATAGAACAGGCGCAAACTTTTTTATGTGTGTAGATATGATTTCTGAACGTTTAGGATCATATCCACTAGTAACTCAGCTCCCAATTGGTATTGAAAGTAATCTAAAAGGTGTTGTAGATTTAGTTTCAAATAAAGCAATAATCTGGCATGATGAGAGTTTAGGAGCAAAATTTGATATCGTTGACATACCTGAAGATCTTAAAGATCAATCTGCTGAATATAGATTAAAATTAATTGAAAAGGCTGTTGAAGAAGACGACTCGATTATGGAGAGTTATTTAGACGGAAAAGAACCAACAACTGAAGAACTAAAACTGTGTATTAGGAAAGGTACTATCAAAGGATCATTTGTTCCCGTACTAACCGGATCAGCATTTAAAAATAAGGGAGTCCAACCTCTTCTTGATGCAGTGATTGATTATATGCCTTCTCCCACCGATGTGGCTAGTGTTAAGGGAGTTGATGTAAATGATGATACTAAAGAATTAACAAGAAATTGTGAAGATAGCGAACCCTTCAGTGCGTTAGCATTCAAAATTATGACAGACCCATTTGTAGGAAGTTTGACTTTTGCCAGGATATACTCTGGTTCAATTAATACAAAAGATTCAGTTTTGAATTCTAACTCAGGAAAAAAAGAGAACATTGGTAGAATGTTACTAATGCACGCTAATAATAGAGAAGAAATTAAAACTGCAAATGCAGGAGATATAGTAGCTTTGGTTGGGCTAAAAGATGTTACTACAGGAGAAACTTTGTGCGCATCTGATAAACCTATAGTTCTAGAAAAAATGGACTTTCCTGATCCTGTTATTGAAGTAGCCGTTGAGCCTAAAACTAAAGTTGATCATGAAAAAATGGGTCAAGCACTTGGACGGCTTGCGCAAGAGGATCCAAGCTTCAGAGTCACTACTGATCATGAAAGCGGACAAACAATAATTAAAGGTATGGGTGAGCTCCATCTAGAGATTCTTGTTGATAGAATGAAAAGAGAATTCAAAGTTGAAGCAAATGTTGGTGCTCCACAAGTTGCATACAGAGAGACAATTTCTAATTCGTTTGATGTTGATTATACTCATAAAAAACAATCTGGAGGCGCAGGTCAATTTGCTAGAGTAAAAATAAAATTTGAACCTGGCGAAGCAGGAAGTGGTTACGAGTTTATAAACCAAATTAAAGGGGGTAATATTCCTACTGAGCATATTCCAGGTGTTGAAAAAGGTTTAATAGCTCAGCAACAAACTGGTGTTATTGCTGGATTTCCATGTATTGATTTTAAAGCAACTTTATATGATGGTGCGTACCATGATGTTGATTCAAGTGTACTAGCTTTTGAAATTGCTGCTAGAGCCGCATTTAGAGAAGGTATAGCTAAAGCAAAACCTGTATTGCTTGAGCCTATGATGAAGGTTGAAGTAGTAACCCCTGAAGAGTATATGGGAGATGTAATTGGTGATCTTAATAGTAGAAGAGGTCAGGTTCAAGAAATGTCTACAAGAGGAAATGCAAATGTAGTTGATGCTATGGTACCACTTGCAAATATGTTTGGTTATGTAAATAATCTTAGATCTCTGTCACAAGGTAGAGCTAACTATACAATGCAGTTTGATCATTATGAAGAAGTTCCTTCAAATGTTGCAGATGAAGTAAAGGCTAAGCTAGCATAATGGATAATCAAAACATAAGAATAAGATTGCGAGGTTATGATAACTCTCTGTTAGACACAAGCACCCAAGATATAATAAATACCGCTAAAAGAACAGGTGCAAAAGTAAAGGGCCCTATACCCTTACCTACCAGATTTGAGAGATTTACAGTAAATAAATCACCACATATTGATAAAAAAAGTAGAGATCAACTTGAAATAAGAACGCATAATCGTCTCTTAGACATAATTGATCCTACACCTCAAACAGTAGATGCCCTGATGAAGTTAGATTTGTCAGCTGGTGTTGAAGTAGATATAAAAATTTAATATGCTAAGATCTGGATTAATTGCAACTAAAATTGGTAACAGTTCTTATTATCATGATGATGGGACAAATACACATGTTACAGTTTTAAAAGTTGATGAATGTATTGTTTCTAATGTCAAAACTTTGGAGAAACACGGTTATAATGCAGTGCAATTAGCATCAATAGAAACAAATAAAGATATTTCACACGTTAAAAAACCACAAAGAAAAATATTTTCCTCTATAAAATTAAATCCAAAAAAAATTGTCAAGGAGTTCAAAGTTGATGTTGAAAACATTTTAGATATTGGAACAAAACTGAATGTTAATCATTTTAAAATTGATCAATTCATAGATGCGAGCAGTATCTCAATTGGTAAAGGATTTGCTGGAGTAATGAAAAGACATAATTTCGGCGGACTTAGAGCATCTCATGGTGTTTCTATCTCACATCGTTCTCATGGTTCAACTGGTCAAAACCAAGACCCAGGAAGAGTATTTAAGGGAAAAAAAATGGCTGGAAGAATGGGTAACAAAAAAGTGACTAAGCAAAATTTAAAAGTTATCGATATAGATAGTGTAAATAACTTGCTAATAGTCAAAGGTTCAGTTCCAGGAAAAAAGAATTCAATAATATACTTAAAAGATTCAATTAAGAGAACATAAATGAAAAAGTCCGTATTTAATCTAAAAAATAAAACTGTAGGTGATATTAATTTAGATAAAAATATATTCGGTATTAAAGAACTTCCTGATTTGATACATCAATACATAAGGTATCAAAATGCAAAATCGAGACAAGGTTCACATAAAACAAAATCAAGATCCGAAGTTAAAGGAAGGGGCAAAAAACCTTTTTCACAAAAAGGTACAGGTAACGCAAGACAAGGTAGCAACAAGCCGCCTAACTTTAGAGGTGGTGCAGTATCTATGGGGCCTGTAAACAGAGATCATTCATTCTCTTTAAATAAAAAAGAAAAAAAATTAGCATTAAAATCTGCTTTATCTAATAAAGTTACTGAAAACAAAGTTGTTATAATAGATAGTTTTGAGATTAAAAGTTTTAAAACGAAAGAGCTTTATTTAGACTTAAAAAACTTTGAATATGAATCTGCTCTTTTTATTCATTCTGAAAACGGCTTGGATAATAACTTTAAATTAGCATCATCTAATATACCTAGAATATCAATATTAAACCAAAAAGGTGTAAACGTTAGAGATATTATTACTTTTGATAAAATATTTATTGAGCAAAAATCAATTACTGAGATTACCAAGAGATTATCATGAAAAATATAAAAATTTCACAAGAAAGGGCTTATGATATTATCAAAAAACCTATAACTACTGAAAAATCTACAAATTTACAGCAGTTTAATCAGTATTCATTTGTTGTATCAAAAAACTCAAATTCGCTTGAAATTAAAAACGCAATTGAAAAAATTTTCAAAGTTAAAGTAAGTAAAGTTAATACCTCAATTCTTAGAGGTAAGGGTAAAACTTTTAAGGGTCAATACGGTTTCAGAAAAGATATTAAAAAAGCTATTGTGACTTTAGATGAGGGAAATACAATAGACTCTTCATTGGAGATAAAATAGTGCTAAATAAATTTAAACCAACTACACCAGGATTGAGAGGAACAGTTTTAGTTTCTAAAAAAGATTTATCTAAAGAGAAACCTTATAAACCTCTAACAAAAAAATATAATTCAACTGGAGGTAGAAATAATCAAGGCAGAATAACATCAAGACGCATGGGTGGAGGTGTTAAAAGAAAATACAGATTAATAGATTTTAAGAGATCTAAAACTGATATATCAGCTGAGATCATAAGAAATGAATATGATCCGAATAGATCAGCGTTTATATCTTTAGTAAAATATCAAGATGGAGAACACAGTTATATTATATCTCCAAAAAATATTAAAATTGGAGAAAAAATAATTTCAGGTGAAAATGTTGCTATTAAGACTGGTAATTGTTTACCTATTAACAATATACCTGTAGGAACAAGCATTCATAATATCGAATTAAAGCCTGGGGCTGGCGCACAATTGATAAGATCAGCAGGCTCTTCTGCTCAAATTGTTTCTAAAGAACAACCATATGTGCAAATTAAATTAATATCCGGAGAAATAAGACATATAAATAAAAACTGCAGGGCTACAATTGGTGAAGTATCTAATGCTGACCAAAAAAATATTAAATTGGGTAAAGCAGGCAGAAAAAGATACCTAGGTTTTAGGCCTAAAGTAAGAGGAGT
Organism: uncultured Alphaproteobacteria bacterium; assembly: GCA_902628645.1. Classification (GTDB taxonomy): domain Bacteria; phylum Pseudomonadota; class Alphaproteobacteria; order HIMB59; genus CACPNW01. The sequence goes on from CACONS010000009.1 coordinate 36,623, forward strand.
AGTAATGAACCCTGTTGATCATCCTCATGGAGGTGGAGAAGGAAGAACCTCAGGTGGAAGAGACCCGGTAACTCCCTGGGGAGTATCTACTAAAGGTAAAAAAACAAGGAATAATAAAAAAACTAACATATTTATAATTAAAAGGAAGAAAAAATAGTAATGACAAGATCAATTTGGAAAGGCCCATTTGTAGATGTAACTTTAATGAAAAAAGCTCAAAAGTTATCTCAATCAGGTAGAAAAGAAGTTCTAAAAACATGGTCAAGACGATCAACAATTTTACCCGAATTTGTTGGCTTAACATTTGGAGTTTACAATGGTCAAAAATTTGTTCCAGTCACTGTTAATGAACAAATGGTAGGACATAAACTTGGTGAGTTCTCTCCTACTAGAACATTTAAAGGTCACACAGCTGCCGATAAAAAAGCGGAGCAGAAATGAACCAAAATTCTACAGCAATAGCAAAAGACAACATGGTCAGAATCAGTCCCAGTAAGCTTTCTATATTAGTTAATAGTATTGTAGATATGAGAGTAGGATCTGCAATAAATCAATTAACGTTTTCATCAAAAAGAGTATCGAAGACAATTCTAAAAGTTCTAAACGCTGCCGTAGCGAATGCTGAAAATAACAAACAATTAGATATTGATAAACTTTTTGTAAAAGAGGTCTATGTTGGAAAAAGTTTAAGAATGAAAAGATGGAGGCCTAGAGCTAAAGGGAGAGCAGCTTCTATAATCAAACCATTTAGTAAAGTTACTATAATTGTTGAAGAGAGAACACAAACTAAAAAGGAAATAAAGTAATGGGGCAAAAAGTTAATCCATATGGAATAAGATTAGGAATAAATAAGACATGGTCTTCTCGTTGGTTTTCTAAAAACGATTATACAAAGTTGTTACATCAAGATTTAAAGATTAAGAACTACGTTGAAAAAAAATTAAAGAATGCAAGTATTTCAAAAATTAATATTGAAAGAGCAGCAAAAAAGTTAAGACTTTCTATTTATAGTTCTAGACCAGGTATAATTATTGGAAAAAAAGGGGCTGATATAGAAACTTTAAAAAATGATCTTTCAAAAATGTCAAATCTTGAAGTTTTTTTAGATATTAAAGAGGTTAGAAAGCCAGAAGTTGAAGCTAAGTTAGTTGCTGAAAATATTGCATCACAACTTGAAAAACGAATATCTTTTAGAAGAGCAATGAAAAAAGCTGTTCAATCTGCAATGAGATTAGGTGCCAAAGGAGTAAAGGTTGTTTGTAGTGGAAGATTAGGTGGCGCTGAGATTGCTAGAACTGAAAAATACCACGAAGGAAGTGTTCCTTTACACACATTAAGAGGTGACATCGATTATTCAACAGCTGAAGCAGAAACAACCTATGGAATATGTGGAATTAAAGTATGGATTAATAAAGGAGAGATACTTATGAAAGATCCATACGCGAGTGAAAAAAAACAAATTGATCAAGGGAGTGTTAGATAATGAATATGTTATCACCTAAGAAAACTAAATATAGAAAACAATTCAAAGGTAGAATTCATGGATCATCTAAAGGTAACTATTCTCTAAACTATGGAAGTTTTGGCTTAAAAGCTATGGAACCAGAAAGAGTAACATCTAGACAAATTGAGGCTGCAAGAAAAGCAATTACTAGATATCTCAAAAGAGCAGGAAGAATGTGGATCAGAGTTTTTCCAGATGTGCCAGTTTCAAAAAAACCTGCTGAGGTAAGAATGGGTAAAGGAAAGGGCTCTATAGAATATTGGGCATGTAGAGTTAAGCCAGGAAGAATAATGTTTGAGGTTGATGGAGTTAATATTAATGATGCACGTAAAGCTATGACATTAGCTTCAGCAAAATTACCAATTAAATGTAAATTCGTTGAGAGAAATATATAATGAATAAAAAAATAAATAAAAATAGTCAAAAACTTCAAGAAGAAATTTTAAGTTTGAAAAAATTAATTTTAAATTTAAGTTTTCAAAAATCTTCTGGTCAGCTTGAAAAAACTTCCCAGATCAAAAATACTAGAAGGCAAATAGCAAGATTAAAAACTAAATTGTCTATTTCTAATGGAGATAAAAATGCCTAAGCGAATTTTATCAGGTGTTGTTGTGTCTTCGAATTCTAATAAAACAATAATTGTCGATGTAACCAGAAGAATTAAACACAAATTATATAAAAAAATCATCAGACAAACAAAAAAATATCACGTTCATGATGAAAATAATCAATATAGTGTCGGAGATACAGTATCCATTATTGAATCAAAACCTATTTCAAAATTAAAAAAATGGATAGTTATATCAAATAGTGGAGATAGTTCATGATACAGATGCAATCTAATCTTTTTGTTGCCGATAATTCAGGTGCAAGAAAAATTCAGTGTATAAAAGTATTAGGAGGCTCAAAAAGAAGGTCGGCTTCAATAGGAGATATTATAGTAGTTTCAATTAAAGATGCTTTGCCTAGAGCTAAAGTAAAAAAAGGTGATGTTTATAAAGCTGTAATTGTTAGAACATCAAAGGATTTTAAGAGAAATGATGGTACAGCAATAAGGTTTGATAAAAATGCAGCTGTATTACTAGATAAACAAGAAGAGCCAATTGCTACGAGAATATTTGGTCCTGTAACAAGAGAGCTCAGAAGTAAGAAATTTATGAAAATTATAAGTCTTGCTCCAGAGGTAATTTAATGAGCGTAAAATTTAAATTGAAAAAAGGTGATGATGTGATTGTTTTAGCTGGAAAAGATAAGGGCAAAACAGGAAAAATAGTTAAAATGATTCCAAAAAAGATGAAAGCAATAGTATCTGATATAAATAAAGTTAAAAAAAATCAGAAGCCAGATAACAATCAGCCAGGTGGAATAGTTGATAAAGATATGCCTATACATGTGTCTAACCTTTCATTTTATGATCCACAATTAAAAAAAGGTGTTAAGATTAGCTACAAAATTGAAAATAAGAAAAAAGTAAGAATAAACAAATCATCAGGCAAGGCAATTTAATGAGTAGACTTTTAGAAGACTATAATAAGCAAATTAAACACGATTTAAAAAATAAGTTGGGTTTAAAAAACATTTTTGAGGTTCCAAAAATAAAAAAAATTATTCTTAATATTGGTGTTGGAGATGGTAAAGAAGATTCAAAATTAATAGATAAGGCCCTTGAAGATCTTACACTAATATCTGGTCAAAAAGCAATTAAAACACTTTCAAAAAAGGCAATTTCAGGATTTAAAATTAGAGCTGGTATGCCTTTAGGCGTTAAAGTTACTTTGAGAAACAGAATGATGTATGAGTTCCTTGATAGGCTTGTAAATATCGCGATTCCTCGAATAAGAGATTTCAGGGGCCTAAACAGTAAAAGTTTTGATGGTAAGGGAAACTTTTCAATGGGGATTAAGGAACATGTAATTTTTCCTGAAATTAATTTTGACAAGGTAGAAAAAATTAGAGGTATGGATATTACAATTTGCACTTCAGCTAGAAACAACAAAGAGGCATTAGAGTTATTAAAAAGTTTCAATATGCCTTTTAAAGATAATAAAATAAATTAAGGAGTAAAATGGCAAAACAAAGTTCAATCCAAAAAAATTTATTCAGGGAAAAATTAATTAAAAAATATAAATCAAAAAGAGATTCTCTTAAATTAAAGATTAAAGATAAAAACCTTTCATTAGAAGAAAGAATTTCTTTTCAAAATAAATTAAATAATCTTCCAAGGAATGGTTCTGCTATTAGACATAGAAATAGATGCGAAATTACGGGTAGACCTAGAGGCAATTATAGAAAATTTGGCTTATCAAGAATTAAACTTAGAGAACTTTCAATGACTGGTGATTTACCAGGAGTTGTAAAGTCAAGTTGGTAGGAGAAAATTATGGCTTTTAATGACTCACTTTCAGATATGCTTGCAAGAATTAAAAATGCACATCAAGCTAAAAAAGTATCAACTTTATGTCTTAAATCTAAATTAAATATGAACGTTCTATCTGTTCTTAAAGACGAAGGATATATTAGAGATTTTACAAATATTGAAGAAAGAAAGGGCATCAGCTCAATAAAGATTGATCTAAAATATTACAACGGAAATCCTGTTATTAAGAAAATTAAAAGAATTTCAAAACCTGGAATAAGAAAATATTCAAAGATTAGTGAACTTAATAAACCATTTGGAGGTTTAGGTATCTCAATTATCTCAACTCCCAAAGGTGTTATGTCTGATCATCAAGCGAAGAAAAATAATGTTGGTGGTGAAATTTTATGTGAGGTATTTTAATGTCAAGAATTGCAAAAAACCCAATAAAAATTTCGGATAAGGTACAATGTAGTTTTGAAAATGGAGTTTTCACAGCCAAGGGTAAGCTCGGTCAAATTAACGTAAATGTAAACTCTAATTTCCAAGTAAATATTAATGAAAATGAGGTTAAGGTTTTACCTTTTAAAGAAAATCAGAAAGATCCTAAATGGGGAACAACAAGAGCTATTATCGCAAATACAATAAATGGAGTAACAAATGGATTTAGTAAGACACTTGAGTTAAATGGAACTGGCTATAGAGCAAGTGTTTCTGGATCTAAATTAAAATTAGAACTTGGTTATAGTCATGATATAAATTTTGATATTCCTAGCGATGTAAAAATAGAATGTCCAAAACAAAACCTGATCATACTTTCCAGTATTAATAAAGAAAAATTAGGCGCAGCTGCTGCTAAAATTAGATCATTTAGAAAACCAGAGCCATTTAAGGGTAAAGGTATAAAATATAATGATGAATATATTTTTAGAAAAGAAGGAAAAAAGAAGTAAAGATGAAAGATAGGAAGCAAAAAGTAAGATACAAAGTAAAAAAAGTATCAAACAGAAAAAGATTAACTGTATTTAGATCTAACAATCATATTTATGCTCAACTAATTGATGATGCTAAAGGAATAACATTAGCTAGTTCATCTTCAGTTGAAAAAACTCTTAAAGAAAAAAATCTTTCAAAAAAAGAAGTTGCAGAAATTGTGGGAAAAAATATTGCAAAAAAAATTATTTCTAAAGGGATTGAGAAAGTGGCATTTGATAGAGGTAAATATAAATATCACGGTTTAATAAAAATACTAGCTGACGCTGCCAGAGTTGAAGGTTTGAATTTTTGAGGTAATATATGTTTGATAATGAAAAAAATGAATTAAGTGAACATTTAGTTACTATAAACAGAGTAGCTAAAGTAGTAAAAGGTGGTAGAAGATTTGGTTTTGCTGCTATAATGATTGTTGGCGATAATAAAGGAAAAGTTGGTATTGGAACTGGTAAAGCAAAAGAGGTTCCAGAAGCTGTAAGAAAAGCAACAGAAAATGCCAAAAGTAAAATGATTAGAGTTCACTTAAAAGAGAATAGAACAATTCATCATGATACAGTTGGTCGTTTCGGAGCTGGAAAAGTAATATTGCGTACCGCTGCTCCTGGAACAGGTATAATTGCAGGCGGTCCAATGAGAGCTCTTTTTGAGTCACTAGGTATAAAAGACGTTGTTGCAAAATCAACAGGAACATCAAATCCTCATAATATGCTTAAAGCCACACTCAATGCATTTAAGATGTCTGAGTCTCCTAAATCTGTAGCCGCTAAAAGGTCAAAAAAAGTTAATGAAATAAATCCAAAAATGAAAAATAAAAATGAAAATTAATGAATTAAAATCCTCACTAACTTCTAGAAAAAAAAGTAAGAGAAGAGGTAGAGGCTCAGGCTCAGGTTTAGGTAAAACTTCTGGTAGAGGTGTAAAAGGTCAAAAATCTAGATCTGGAGTTTCCATAAATGGTTTTGAAGGTGGGCAAATGCCAATATACCGTCGATTGCCTAAAAGAGGATTTAAAAACCCATTCAAATTAAAAATTCAGAATATCAACTTTAGTATGTTAAATAATATTATTAAAAAATATAATTTAAATCCACAAGATTTATCAGAGGAAGAACTTTTTAGTAAAAACATTTTTAAAAGATCAAAAGGAAAATTAAAACTTCTTAATGTCGGTAAATTAGATACTACTACCAACCTAGAAATTTCTTATGCTTCTAAAAAAGCCATAGAAAATTTAGAAAAACTTGGTGGTAAAATTAAATTGAGTAAAAAGTAAATGGCCACAGCAGCAGATAGATTGGCAAATAACCTGAATTTTGGAGCTTTAGGTAAGGCCACAGAACTTAGACAAAGACTTCTATTTACACTTGGTGCTTTGATTGTTTTCAGATTGGGAACTTTTTTACCTATTCCTGGTATTAATCCATTGGCGTTACAACAATTCTTTGAACAACAATCTTCAGGTATATTGGGAATATTCGATACTTTTTCTGGAGGTGCATTAGGAAGAATGGGTATTTTTGCATTAGGAGTCATGCCTTATATATCTGCATCAATAATTATGACTTTAATGCGATCTGCTATACCTCACTTAAAAAACTTGAAAGAGCAAGGTTCTAAAGGATCGAGACAATTACTACAATATACTAGATATCTAACAGTTATAATAGCAGGTGTTCAAGGTTATGGAGTATCAATTGGTTTGGAATCAATGCAAACTACGTATGGTAATATCGTATTTGATCCAGGCTTATTTTTTAGAATGACCACAGTAATAACTCTTGTAGGAGGAACTGTATTTCTGATGTGGTTAGGTGAACAGATTTCCTCAAGAGGTGTAGGAAATGGAATATCTCTGATTATTACTGCAGGTATAATTGCAAACTTACCTAGTGCTTTTGTAAGTACCTTGCAACTAGGTAGATCTGGAGAATTAAGTATAGCTTTTATTTTAGGTATATTAATACTAATACTATTATTAATAATTTTTATTGTATTTGTTGAAAAAGCTCAAAGAAGATTGCCTGTTCAATATCCAAAAAGGCAAGTAGGAAACAAAATTTACGGAGGTCAAAGTTCTCACCTACCTCTAAAAATAAATACAGCAGGTGTAATACCAGTTATCTTTGCATCTTCTATTTTACTTCTTCCAAACACTATGTCAGGTTTTGGAGCAGGCTCTTCTAGCGACATATTTATTTTAATTTCAAGTTATCTTGGAAGAGGTCAGCCACTATACCTAGCTCTTTATGCTGCAATGATAATATTTTTTGGATTTTTTTATACATCAATTGTATTTAACCCAGATGAACAAGCTGAAAATTTGCGAAAATATGGTGGTTTTATTCCTGGTATTAGGCCTGGTGAAAACACAGCCAAATATATTGAATTTGTATTAGTAAGGCTTACAACGATTGGAACAATTTATCTAACATTTGTAGCTTTGTTACCGGAATTTCTATTATCAAGAACTTCAATACCATTTTATTTAGGGGGTACAGCACTACTGATTGTTGTTGTAGTTATGATTGATTTTATAACACAAGTACAGTCACATCTTTTTCAACATCAGTATGAGGGTTTACTTAAAAAAACTAAGCTAAAAGGCAGAAGATAAATTGAGTAACATTATTTTCTTTGGCCCTCCTGGTGCAGGCAAAGGTACTCAAGCAAAACTAATTTCAGATTTCTTAAATATTCCCCATCTTTCCACAGGAGATATATTAAGAAAAAAATTATTGGATAAAGATAATTTAGCAAATGAATTAAAAACAATCATGTCATCTGGCAATCTTGTATCTGACGACATTTTAAATAAAATTGTTTCGTCAAGATTAAATAATGAATCAAATAATGGATTTATTCTAGATGGATATCCCAGAACATTGAAACAATCTGAATTTTTAATTAACCATCTATTTAAAACTTCTAGCAAAATTAATTATATATTTAATATTCAGATTAATTTTGATACCCTAAAGGATAGAATATTGAAAAGATCTTCAGAAGAAAGTAGAGATGACGATAATATAAACGTTATAGAAACAAGATATAACGAATACCTAAACTCAACTCAAAAAGTATCAAATCTTTATAAAGAACAATATTCTAGTAATTTTTACGATATAGACGGATCTTTGCAAATCGATGAAATAACCGAAAAAATCAAAGAAATTTTAAAAAAAACATGAAAAACAGCCAAAATTTCAAATATCTTTCCTTGACTACCTGCGCAATTATCATGTATTCACCCTCATTCATTTTTTTTGGACACATTTATGGCTAGAATATCAGGCGTTAACATTCCCACAAACAAAAAAGTTAATATAGCCCTAACTTACATATTTGGTATTGGTAAAAAATTTGCACTAGATATTTGTAAGAATGCTTCGATAGATATTTCTAAACGAGTTAGTGAATTGAATGATGATGAAGTTAATAAAATTAGAGATCTCATAGATAAAGATTATTCAGTAGAAGGTGATTTAAGAAGAAAGATATCTTTAGATATTAAAAGATTAAATGACTTAGGTTGTTATAGAGGTCTTAGACATAGAAAAAAATTACCTGTCAGAGGTCAAAGGACTCACACTAACGCCAGAACAAGAAAAGGTAAGGCAGTGGCAATAGCTGGAAAGAAAAAAGTAACTAAAGGTTAAAATGGCAGAGAAAAAAAAATCTAAAATTAAAAAAAAGTTTTCTTCAGGTGTGGCACACATAGTTTCATCCTTCAACAATACAATTATAACAATTACTGATGAAAAAGGAAATGCCCTAGCCTGGTCTTCTTCTGGTCATAAAGGTTTTAAAGGTTCAAGAAAATCTACACCTTATGCAGCACAGATTGCCGCTGAAGACGTCGGAAATAAAGCTAAAGAATATGGATTAAAAAATTTAAAAGTTGAAGTATCTGGACCTGGATCAGGCAGAGAATCAGCTCTAAGATCCCTACAATCTATTGGTTATGTTATTACATCGATTAAAGATGTTACACCAATACCTCATAATGGTTGTAGACCTAGAAAAAGAAGAAGAGTTTAAAAGAAGGAGCATTTAAGTGTTACAGAAAAACTGGAGTGAATTAATTAAACCAACGAAGATGGAAGTAAACGTTGAGGAAAGTAACGGTAGAATTGGTAAACTTACAGCAGAACCATTAGAACGTGGATTTGGACTAACTTTAGGTAACTCAATTAGAAGGATCTTATTATCGTCTTTACAAGGTGCTGCGATTACTTCAGTTAAAATTAAAGGAGTAGTTCATGAATTTTCAACAATTTCTGGTGTTAAGGAAGATTTAACAGATATACTTCTAAATTTAAAATCAATTGCAGTTAAAGTTCATTCGCCTGGACTAAAAAAAATGTACTTAAAATCAACAGGCTCAGGAGAATTGAGAGCTGGAAATTTTGAAACAGACTCTGAAACGGAAATAATGAATCCTGATCAACTAATTATGACTCTTGACTCCAACGCTGATGTTGAGATTGAAGCTAACGTTGAGACAGGTAAGGGGTATGTATCTGCAGAGGTTGCTGAAGATGAAAATAAAATAATTGGAGAAATCAAATTAGATGCTATGTTCAGCCCAGTTGTTAAAGCATCTTACAAAGTAGAAAATAGTAGAGTAGGGCAAGTAACTGATTTTGATAAATTAGTACTTGAAGTAGAAACTAATGGTGCAATTTCACCAGATGATGCTATTGCCCTAGCTGCAAGAATCTTACAAGATCAGCTTCAACCATTTATAAATTTTGATGAACCTGAAGTGTTGCCTGATCAATCTCAAGTTGAAACGTTATCATTCAATTCAAACTTACTCAAAAAAGTTGAAGAACTTGAATTATCAGTCAGATCAGCAAATTGTCTCAAAAATGATAACATAATCTATATCGGTGATTTAGTTCAAAAATCTGAGTCTGAAATGTTAAGAACTCCTAATTTTGGAAGAAAATCTTTGAATGAAATCAAAGAAGTTCTTCAGCATATGGAATTGAACTTAGGAATGTCAGTACCTGATTGGCCACCTGAAAATATAGATGAATTAGCTAAAAAATACGAAGATCCTTTTAATAAGTAATAATAATGAAACATAATATTAAAAATAAAAAACTTAATAAAACTTCTACTCATAGAAAAGCTATGTTTATGAACATGTCGAATGCACTTATAAAACATGAACAAATCACCACTACTCTTCCCAAGGCTAAAGAGTTAAAAAGATTTATAGAAAAAGTTATTACTTTAGGAAAAAAAGGAGATTTACTATCTAGGAGAAAAGCTATCTCAATACTACAAGACCAGAAAATGTCTAAGAAAGTTTTTGATATTTTAGGGAAAAGATACAAAAATAGGTCTGGTGGCTACACTAGAATCGTAAAACTAGGGAATAGATTTGGTGATAATGCACCTACTGCAATTATTGAACTTGTTGATAGAGATGAAAATGCCAAAGGTTTAGATAGCGGTCCTATTATTGAGAAAAAATCTACTGAAGAAGTAGAAGAACAACCTCAAGTCTAATATATTGTTAAATATAATTCTTGTAGCTGCTGGTGGTGCAACAGGAGCAGTGCTTAGATTTGCTCTTACAAATTTTACTAAATCATTTTTTACATCTGCAATTTATGGAACCATAACAGTAAACATTTTAGGTTCGTTTTTAATTG